>JACREV010000260.1 GCA_016218095.1 Deltaproteobacteria bacterium
CAGGAGAGGGCGCTTAAATCCCTGGAGTTCGGGCTCGGCGTCGTAAACCACAACTACAACATATTCGTCCTCGGTGAATCGGGGACGGGGAAGAACACGACGGTAAGGGAGCTCGTCGAGAAGAAGGCCAGGACCGAGCCGGTGCCGGACGACTTCTGCTACGTCTTCAATTTCTCGGACCCGGACTCTCCGAAGGCGTTGAGCCTCCCGGCGGGGCGCGGCTCAGAGCTCGCCACCGACATGGACGATCTCGTCGACTCGCTCCGCAGGGACATACCCAAGGTCTTCGAGTCCAAGGACTACGAGAAGCACCGGGACGAGATAATCGAAGGCCAGCAGGAGAGGACCCGCGCGATATTCTTCAGGCTCGAACAGAGGGCGATAGAGAAGGGCTTCATCCTCAAGAAATCCGTAAGCGGCTTATCCGTCGTGCCCGCCAAGAACGGCAAGGCGATCAGCCAGGACGAGTTCGATTCGCTCGCCTCCGAGAAAAAGGCCGAGATAGAAAAGGACCTGAGCATCCTCCAGGACAAATTGTCGGATGCCATACGCGAGGCCCGGAACATTGAGAAAGAGACCAAGGACAGGATAATCGCCCTCGACCGCGAGGTCGTCCAGTACGTCGTGAACCCCCACATAAACGACCTGCTCGATAAGTTCAAGGAGTTCCAGGGCGTAGTCGAATTCCTCTACCAGGTAAAGGAGAACATACTCCAGAACATAGACGACTTCAGGCCCAAGGAGGAGGTCCCGCTCGCGCTCGGGGGCCTGAAGCTCCAGAGGCCGGAGCCGACCTTCGACAGGTTCAAGGTGAACCTCATCGTGAACAACAAGGACGCCGAGGGCGCGCCGGTCGTCTGCGAGACGAACCCGACGTACTACAACCTCTTCGGCAGGATCGAGTACCGCATCCAGTTCGGCGCGGCGACGACGGACTTCACCATGATAAAGGCCGGCTCGGTGCACAGGGCCAACGGCGGGTACCTGATAGTAAACGCCCTCGATATCTTAAGGAACATCTTCGTCTACGACTCCCTGAAACGGATGATAAAGAACAAGGAGGCGAGGATAGAGGACGTCTGGGAGCAGTACAGGCTCGTATCCTCGACCACCTTGAAGCCCGAGCCTATACCGGTCAATATAAAGCTCGTCGTCGTAGGCGACCCGTTCATCTATTATCTCCTCTATAACCTCGATAACGAGTACAGGAAACTGTTCAAGGTGAAGGCGGACTTCGACAACGTCCTGCCGAAGACCGACGAGAACATACAGAAGTACGCGCACTTCGTCGCCACGCGCTGCAGGGAGGACAAGGTAGCGCCGTTCGACAGGGGGGCCGTGGCCAGGGTGGTCGAGTACGGTTGCAGGCTCTCGGGCGACAAGGACAAGCTCTCGGCGAGGTTCAACGACATAAAGTCGATAGTAGTCGAGGCGGGGTACTGGGCGAAGTCTGAGGGGACGGCGTCGGTCAACGCCTCGCACGTGGAGAAGGCGATAAGAGAGCGCGTCTACAGGAACTCGAAGATAGAGGAGAAGATAAGGGACTATATAACTCAGGACACCATCATGGTCTCAACCGACGGCTCCGTCGTCGGCCAGGTGAACGGCATAGCCGTCCTCGACCCCGGCGACTACGCCTTCGGGAAACCCTCGAGGATAACGGCGAGGACCTTCATGGGGGACTCGGGCGTCGTTAACATAGAGCGCGAGGTGAAGATGAGCGGCAAGATACACAACAAGGCGCTCATGATCCTTACGAGCTTTTTGGGCGAGCGCTACGCGCAGACCTTCCCTCTGACGCTTTCGGCTACCGTCACCTTCGAGCAGTTGTACGAGGAGATAGAGGGCGACAGCGCGACGTGCTCCGAGACGTACGCGTTGTTGTCCAGCCTCTCCGGCATTCCAATAGACCAGGCAATAGCGGTCACGGGCTCGATGAACCAGAGGGGCGAGGTCCAGCCCATAGGCGGGGTGAACGAGAAGATAGAGGGGTTCTTCGAGGTCTGCAAGGCGAAGGGGTTGACAGGGAAACAGGGCGTCATAATACCCAAGAGGAACGTAAGGAACCTGATGCTGAAGAGCGAGGTCATCGAGGCGGTGGAGGCGGGCAGGTTCGCCATATACCCGATAGAGAACGTTGACGAGGGGTTCGAGATACTGTCCGCGACACCCATCGGAGAGAAGGACGCCTCCGGCAAGTACCCCGAGGGTACGGTCAACCATCTCGTCGAGAAGCGGCTTTTGACCCTTGCCCGGTCCCTCAAGGACTTCGGCAAGGGGCCTGAGAAGAAAAAGGGCGAGGCCGAGGCAAAGGCGAAGCAAGAGGAGACGAAGAAAGGAGAGTAATGCTTGTAAGCGAGATATTCCTCTCCATGCAGGGAGAGTCGACATACGCGGGGCTCCCCTGCGTCTTTGTAAGGCTTGCCGGGTGCAACCTTAGCTGTTCATGGTGCGATACGCAATATGCGAGGTCGACCGAAGGCGCGCGCGAGCTATCAATCGATGAGATACTCGAAGAGGTGAAGAGGAAGGCGGGGTTGTACAGGAGCGGGCTCGTCGAGATAACCGGCGGGGAGCCGCTCCTGCAGGAAGAGGCGAAAGAGCTTGCCAGAAGGCTCATTGACGCCGGGGACACGGTGCTTATCGAGACTAACGGCAGCGTACCTCTTTCCGGGCTCGATAAAAGGGCGGTTAAAATTATAGACTTCAAGTGCCCGTCGAGCGGCCACGCGGGGTCGTTCCTGATGGAGAACCTGGGCCTTATCACCCCCGAGGACGAGCTCAAGTTCGTGATCGGCAATCGGGATGATTACGAGTTCGCAAAGAGGTTCATCGACGAATACGTCGAGGACAGGACGGCGAAGGTCCTGTTCGCGCCGGTAAAGCCCGACTTAGACCCGGCCCTTCTCGCCGAGTGGATATTGAAGGACGGGATAAAGGTGAGGCTCCAGCTACAGCTCCACAAATACATCTGGTCGGATGAGAGGGGCAGGTAATCGATTGAAGCCGTTTCTGTACGCGTCGCTCGCGGTCTATTGCTTGTCGTTCGTCACAGCCGCTGTATATAACCTCTCCGGCAAGGCCAATATTGAAAAACTCTCCCGCCTTCTGCTTGCCATAGGGCTCGTTGTCCATTCCCTTGCGCTCATCGAGCGCATCTATTCGACCGGACACGCGCCCATGGCCTCGATGTACGAAACGCTCGTCTTCTTCTCCTGGACTACGGTGTTGACGAGCCTCATCGTCGCGTACAGGTACAAGGAGAGGACGACAGAGCTTATAACAATTCCCATAGCCATCCTCGCCATAGTCTTCGCGCTCGTTAATGAAAAGCCGGGTGGGCCGCTGACGCTCATACTCGACACCCGCTGGTTCGAGATACACGTGACGGCGTCTTTCGCGGCGTACGCGCTTTTTACGCTCGCGTTCTCGGGCGCGGTACTTTATCTCATAACAAGCCTTCGCGGAAATGAGAACGGCGAACTTCTTAAATATCAGGACATAGCCGGAAGGTCCGTTCTCTGGGGGTTCTTCTTCTTTTCGGCCTCGATGTTCTCAGGGGCGGTCTGGGGTTATCTTGCGTGGGGGACCTACTGGATGTGGGAGCCGAAGATAGTCTGGTCGTTCATAGTGTGGGTCTACTACGCGGGCGCGATGCACGCGTATTACCTGAAGGAGTGGAGGGGCAAGGGGTTGTCGGTCGCGACGGTGATAGGGTTTTTTGTGGTGATCTTCACGTATCTGGGCGTTTCGATGCTCATGAAGAGCAGTCATAGTTTTTAGGTGGCAGTCAGTTAAAAAAGCGTAATTCGTCCAACAATCGTATGGGAGATGAGTCCACATTACGCTATACGAGATAGAATATTTACAGCCTCTTTAAAACCTTCTTGTGTAAGTTTATATTCGGTTTTTTCTTTATGAATCAATTTATTGCTCCAGAGCTTTTTTAGTGAATTATAGATGGCAGATTCCGAACGTCTATCCATAGATTTTTGTATATTTTGGATTGACAAATATTCCGGAAAACAACTATGCAAAAGAACCAATAATTCATTTTCGACAGTTAAGTTACCATAAACAATCTTTCTATCACCAAGTTCCTCAACTATTGAAGATATTGGAATTTGTATAAATTCGATCATCTTCCCTGCAAGGCTCATATTTGTGTTCACAATTTGCCTTACTAGTTCTGATAATATCCATTGGGTACCTGAAAAGAAAAACCTAAGATCATATATATTCGGATCGACAGCTCCTTTATGTAGGATATTTCGTTTGTTTCTAAGGGTATAGCATGCTCTTGCTACTCTAGAGCAACAGATTTTTAAATCATCGTTCAAAAAAAGAGTTTGTTTGGACTCCAGAATTCTCAGGTATTCGTCTACATTTGGTTTTTTGTCATATTTCTTTGCTTCCAAGAATTGCAAGACTTGAACCACAGTCTCTATAAATTTTCCGCCGCTTGCTTTACCAAGTGTTCCGGTTTTGCAATCGTTCTGTAGCTCAACGAATTCTCTTACAAGGTCTTTGGCTAGACACTGATCAATATGCTTTGATAATTCTAAAATCAGATTTTCGGCTTTCATGTTTATCAAGCCTCGCTGGTAATAAGCATTTGTCTTGCAGCTTTTAAGCCTTCTGCTGTAACCTTATATTTTTTCTTTGCTTGCTTGCTTTTTCCTTCTTTTTTGGTTTGAATCATGAGTTTGGGTTTTTTAGCTTCTAATTGGCTGATTGTATCAGTTATGTTCGAAAGCCCATGCCCAAGATGCCGTAATTCTTTATGTATTTCTCCACCAGTTAGTTCTGATTTATCGAACTTTTCTTGTAAAAAAGCAGCTACGATTAAAACCTTGTCTGGCGCATTCTGAGGAGTAGCTTTTTCAAATATATTAGCCACCGAATCAAAAGATTTAATATCTATATCCCTTGAGTTCTCGGCGTTAGGCCGTGCTCCTTTATTTACAACAGCACCTAAATTTAATGAATATTTATTTAATATCCATTGTATTACCCGTGTTTTGGCATCATCCTGAAGTTCTTTGATAGCTTCATTTACGTCGCTCATTGCTTTGATTTCAGGGTCTTGCATAAACGCACTCCTTTTGGAAGTTTAGTTTTATTAGTATTCAAGGTAATAACACGTTAAATTTATATTAGTCAAGCTGTTTGGGCTAATATCGCGTCTTGCGGGTTCAGGTTTGCAACCTGAACCTAAATCTTTTACCCAAGGGCCCTGTTGCGCGCTCCGCGCGCTTTTGGCGATGGCTCCGAGCGCAAGCGGTTTAATCTCCCCCGGCGCGCTCGCCTCTTCCCCCCTTAGACGCTCTCCGCAATGCGCCGGTGTGTTGGTAAAACAGAACAAAAACTCGCTCTCTTAACTTCCCCTCCCTTGATGGGAGGGGACTGAGGGGAGGGTGAAAAAAACACCCCTCACCCCGGCCCTCTCCCACAAGGGGAGAGGGGAATCTTCTTGCGTTTTTTTGTTTTTCAAAACTCCCAGGCATTGGGTGAAGCGACCTTAAGGGAGGAAGTATAGTGAGCGAGCCGGGGAAGAAGGGGGAGGGCGTAGCGAGAATCCCTATGCCGAAGAAAAAGCCCGGCAGGGCGCAAAAAGCTTGAGAAACAGGGCAGGAGCATGTTTATAGCCCAATATAGGTCTGGTCTTGATTGTTGGGCTTCGCTGCACTCAGCCCAACCTACACGGACTGAACCCGCGAAAGTTAATGGTGCGCTCAGCGCACCTACATGAGCAATTTACAATCCCCCTCTATCCCCCTTTAGAAAAGGGGGATGAAACTACTTCCCCTTCCTCCACCACGTGATCGCCGACTTCTTATGAAATTTGGCGAATAACATGCCCTTCTTTTTTACGAGCTTCTTCTCCAAAAAACCACGGAGTTTTGCGTCGTGCTCCTCGGTCACAATCCCGATGTACTCCTTCCAGAACGAGACCGCTTCGTCGAGGTCGATGAAGGGCTGGTCGAAGTCGTAGTCGATTATCTCGACGTTGGCGAAGACGCCCATGTCATGCAGGGTCGTGTAGGTCTTTATGTAATCCGATCTCTCGCCAAAGGGCTTATTGAAAAGGAGCGGGTACAATTCCTTGTAGTAGAACTTATCCGCCTTAGGGTCCGCGTTCTCGATTAAGAAGACCGCTTTTTTCGCGAGCGGGTCCGCCTCCTCGATGAACTTCCTCGGGTCTTTCAGCAACTGCGGCACATTGGCGCAGACGATACAGTCGTGGGGCTTTAAAACAGCTTCATTCCAGGGGGCGGTTATCGTGTTTACTTTAAGCCCCGCATCTTTGGCGTCGCGCTCCAGTATCTCTATCATCGCCTTTGAGGGGTCGAGGGCCGTCACCTTCTTCCCGGCCCTGGCGAGCGGTATTGAGAGCGTCCCGCAGCCGCTTCCGACGTCGAGGAAGGTCTTCGAGTCCTCAGTCCTCGGCAGGATGAAGGATAGCGCGACTTTAGGCAGTGTCGAGTAGTCGAGCCCCCTCCTGTACCATTCGGCCTTGAGCCTGTTCCAATAGCCCCTTCCCTCGCACATCTTACTTTATCTCCTGTATTATCTCACCCGGCGCCTCGATGAGCCTTTCGAGGATACCCAGGACCGGGTCGCTTATGCTCTTTATCGGCACCGGGTCTACGTCCGGCTTCTTGAGCGGCCCCTCCACGGAGAAGTACATGGAGACGGTCGACTTTTCCTTGCCCGTGATTATCCAGCCGGCAAGGGGGATCGAAGAGATTATCTTGTCTATGGTAACAAAAGGGTGGAGCGCAAGCAAGGCGTCGATGTTCTTGTCAGGGAAGTCGATCTCGCCTGTCGCGGACATGCGGAGCGTGTCGCTGTCGAGCGCGAGGTTCTTGGTCGAGAGCACACCGTCCTTCACCTTGAAGTCGCCCCCGAGCGTCTTGTACTGGAGCCCTTCCCTGAATGCCTCGTCTATTGAAAGTATGTTCACGACCGAGAATATGCTCGAGAGCAGGGGGAACTTCCAGATGCGGCCCCTGTCGGCCTTGAGCTTCCCGGAGCCGTTGAGGCCGCTTGCGAAAGGATGGGCCCCGCGTTTGCCGGTAAGCGCTATCACGCCCTGGAGGCCGCCGGAGAGTATCGACTTTTTAGCGCCGAAGCCCGAGATGAGCCTTTCGAGCTTTATCTTCGAGAACTCGGCGTCGGCCCTGAACGAGAGCGGCTCGTCCTTGCCGCGGAAGTATTCGGCCTTGCCGAATATGGAACCGTAGTCTATCTCGGCGGCGAACGGCTCGACGACTATCGCCTCGGGCTCGAGCCTGAGGTCGATCTTGAGGTCCTTGAACGGATGCCCTCCGATGGCGCCCTCGGCTATCCTTATCCTCCCGGAGCCGGTTACCGGGAGCGTCTCGCCCGTCTTCTCCTCCTTGGGGGCTTCGGGCTCTTCCTCCTCTTCTTCCCCGTCCTTCTTTACGACAAAGTCGGTTGTCAAGAGGCGGGGGGAGTTGAGCGTGAATTCGACTTTCCGCCCCTCTATGTCCGGGACCTCCATGTAGCCGGATAGCTCGGTCTCTCCGACCGAGAGCTTATCCAGAAAGACCTTCCCCTTGTTCCCCTTGAAAAAAGCCGAGGCCTTTATCCTCTCTATGGGTTTCGCGATGTAAGGCGACTGGAAACGCGCGTCCTCGACTCTTATGTCGCCTTCGATCACCGGCCTTTCCTTCCCGGACGACTTTATCGCCTTTATCATGAATGAGAGGAGCCCCGAGCTCTCGAAGTCGCGGCTTAAAAGCGGCGAGACGTCGTCGAGGTCGGCGATCTTCAAGTCCTTCGACAGCATTGAGAGCTCGTAATCCTTCATGTCCAGGGACGTCTCCCCCGACACATCGGCGCGGGACGACCCGAAGGCGAGGGAGAGGCCTTTTATGCCGAGCCTCTTCCCGTCAAGGGAGAGTTCGGCGTCTATCGCGAGCGGGTAGTCCTCTTCTTTCCGCAGGTATTTTTTGTACTCTATCCCGGCATGGAGGGTGTCGAGCGAGGCCTTTGCGGCAAACGAGCCCTTTCTGCCGACGAGGCGTCCGTTGAGCGCGGCCTCTCCCTTTACCAGGAGGTCTTGTCTTATTTTTTCGAGCGACGGGGTATTATCGATAGTCCCGCCCGAGACAACGGAAGAAAGCGCGAGGTCGACGAAGGGGTCGCCTCCCATGTAGTCCTCGACAGCGCCCGTGAGCTTGAGCGAAGAGAGCCCGTCGCTCAAGGAGATCGATTCGATATCCGCCTTTTTATCGTCGAACGCGACCGACGCGCTCGCCTCACTAATGCGCGGGAGCCCCTCGTAGGCGAACCATCCGTCCCGCAGAGTGAGTCTGCCGGAGTATTGGGGAGGGGCCTTTGATTTGAAGGACCCCCATGCCCTCGCGTCAAGGTCTATCGCGCCCCCCGCCTCTGCGTTTGCGAGCGCGTCTTTTGCCTTCGGCGACTTTACGAGGTCTTTAGCGAGCCCGAGCGACTCCCCTGCGTCCAACCCCGCCTCCAGAGAGAACTCGTACTCCATCCTGCCGGTCAAGTCCTTTATGAAACCTTCGAAGTCCCTGACTATCTCTTGCCCGTAGGCCCCGCGAAAGCCTTCGAGTCTGAGCGCGTTGTTCCTTATAATGACCGAGCCGGATACGCCGGATATCGGGAGCTTGAGCCCCTTGTATGTAAAGGCGAGGCCGTCGATGGAGGCGGACAGGGTCACCGCCCCCGGCTTTTTGAACGCCTCAGCGCCTTTAAGCTCTCTTGTGAGGCCGCGCGCGGTGAACTCGTGAAAGGTGACGGCCCCGCCCGTCGGGGAGATGTTTTTGAACGCAAGGGAGGCGGGCCCCTTCAAGGCCTTGGAGGGTACAAGGTTTTTAAGCGCCCCTGCCTTTATCGGCGATGAGGCGAGACTGAGCGAGAACTCCCTCAACTCCCCCGCGCCGGATACGCTGTACGAGCCTGTGAAAGTCGAGCCGGAGAGCCTCAAAAGCGCGTCCTTTAAGTATATATCCCTCTTGCCGTCCCTTTCGGAAGAGGCCTCGACCCTTGCCGAGGCCGACGGCATGACTAAAGGGGAGGCGAGCTTTGGGTGTGAGACCTTGAGGTCCTTTGCGGATACTATCGCGTTTATCGGGTTTACGAGGGCCGAATCGTAGGAAAAAAAGATGTCCCCGTCGCC
>JACREV010000261.1 GCA_016218095.1 Deltaproteobacteria bacterium
ACGGCAGAGGCCCCGGCTATGATGAATTCGAGCGCGTCCTTTGCGCTCATGATGCCGCCCATGCCGATTATAGGCACGCGGACGGACTGGCTCACCTGCCATACCATGCGGACCGCTATCGGCCTTATCGCGGGGCCGGAGAGCCCGCCCGTCGTCGTTGCAAGGACCGGCCGCCTCTTCTCTGTATCAATGACCATGCCTGTTATCGTGTTTATGAGCGAGACCGCGTCAGTGCCCGCGTCCTCGACCGCCTTTGCCATCAGCTTTATATCCGTCACGTTCGGAGAGAGCTTGGTGATGACCGGGAGCCTCGTAGCCTTCCTGACGGCGGAGACGACCTTCGCCGCCTCTACCGGGTCTGTGCCGAATACGATGCCGCCCTTCTTCACATTGGGGCACGAGATGTTTATCTCTACGCCCGAGACCCCTTCTGCGTCGTCGAGTCTCTTCGCGACCTCGGTGTATTCTTCGATCGTCTCGCCGAATATGTTCGCGACAACGGCGGTATCCACACCCCTGAGTTTCGGGAGCTTCTCGGCGATGAACGCCTCTACCCCGACGTTTTGAAGCCCTATGGCGTTCAGCATCCCGCACGGGGTCTCGACTATCCTGGGCGATGGGTTCCCCTGCCTGGGCTTTAAAGACAGGCCCTTTACGACGATGCCGCCGAGCTTCTCAAGCTCGGTATATGGAATGAACTCGCTCCCGTAGCCGAACGTGCCCGAGGCGGTCATGACGGGGTTCTTGAGTCTTATGCCGGCGACGTCAATTGCAAGCGGGTTGTTTTTTATCTGCTTTTTCATCAGATGCGGTCCCAGTCAATAAGGCGGCTCTCGAATACCGGCCCGTCCGAGCAGACCATAATATAATTTTTATTCTCTTTCTCGTTATGCGTTCCGGCCTTTACGGCGCACCCGAGGCAGACCCCGATGCCGCAGGCCATCGCCCTCTCAAGCGACACATAGCACCTGGCGCCCTCTTTCGCGCTTATCTCCGCGGCCTTCTTGAGCATCGGCGCGGGGCCGCAGGCGTAGACGATTGTCCCAGGGGTTATGACTCCGCTCAAGAGGTCGGTAACATAGCCCTTGTGCCCGAGGGACCCGTCCTCGGTAGCGAACTTCACTTTCAGCCCGAGCGCCTTGAACTCCTTTGCGACAAGCGTCTCGGCCTTTCCCCTCGCGCCGAAGAGGAGAGAGCCTCTTTTTATGGTCGACGCGAAGAGGTAGAGGGGTACGATGCCCATTCCTCCGGCTATCATTACAATATCCCGCGAAGGATGAGGCGCGGGGAAGCCGTTTCCGAGCGGGCCTAAAACAGAAAGCCTCTCGCCCCTGGTCTTCCCTGAGAGTATCTCGGTCCCCTTTCCCACGACCTGATAGATGAGCTCGATGCCGTCGCCCTTGAGCCTTTCCTTTCCCTTCGCGTTCAGGACCTTGTAGACCCCGAAGGGCCTTCTAAGGAGCGGGTCGAGGCCGTCGGAGACCCGGAGCATCACGAAGTGGCCCGGGACTATTCCCGGGGTCTTCCACTTGAGGCCTAATCTAAAGTACCTCGGCGAGACGCGCTCGTTGTAGAGTATTTCGACTTTTTGTTCCTGCATTTATTCGGACCCTCCGGAGATAATCGTATAATCCCCCTTAGTCCCCCTTTAGAAAGGGGGGAGAATTATATGGGCTGCTCATTCTCCGGGTGAGCATTATATCATGAAGGGCGGAAAATTTTTGAACCGATTTTAGGCCACCTCTAAAAATTAGGAATTTTTTCTGAGGTCAAGGAAGGGTGGAAATAAAAAGCGGAGCATATATGTATAATATGTGAGCATTTTTATTTCCACCCTGACGCAGAGATCAGGAAAAATAACAATTTTTAGAACACCAGCGTCATCACTATCGCGTCCTCGTCCCCATAGTAGTTCTTCCTCTCGAACGCCTCCCTGAAGCCGAAGCGCCTGTAGAGCTCTCGCGCGGGGGCGTTCGACTTCCTTACCTCCAGAAAGACCTCGAAGACGAGGTTACGCCTCATGCGCGCGAACGACTCTCGCAGAAGAAAGGTCGCGACCCCCCTTCTCCGGAGGAGCGGGTTCACGGCGATATTCAGTATATGCGCCTCCCCGTGTACCGTCCAGTAGATGATGTAGCCCGCGAGGATCTCATCACCCTCGAACGGCGCCTTTGCGGTAAGCGCAACAGAGACAGGGTTCTTGAGCTCGCTTTCGAACTGGCCGTATGACCATGGGTTCGGAAAGGACGCCCTCTCTATCTTGAGCGCCTCTTCGAGGTCCCCAATGGTCATGGGCCGGAGCTCAAGACCGGGCAGGATTTCTTTTTCGGGGTGCAATTTGGCCTTCAGAGGTTCTCCGCCGCGCGGGGGCCCGCGCCGGGCAGTCTACTTTTCGTTCGTGGCGAAGAGAATATGCCAGAAGTCGAGCTTTTTCAGCGTGTACTTCCTTTTTACATGCAGGCCCGAGCGGTCGATGAACTCGTTCAGGCAGAGGTCCGACCTCCACCCTATCTTCTTGCAGACCGGGTTTATGATCTTCTCGACCGTCTCGATGAGCTTGTTCTTGGACTTGAAGTGGTTGACTATGACGACCTGG
>JACREV010000265.1 GCA_016218095.1 Deltaproteobacteria bacterium
CCCGGATAGACCATCAGGGGGAAGAACTGGCAGGTATCGGCGTTTATCTCCTTCGCGAACTCAAGAGACCTTTCAAGCGTCTCCCTCGTCTCTCCGGGGTTCCCGGCCATGAAGCAGGAATGGATCATCACCCCCGCCTTTTTCGCGTCAGCGACAAAGGCCCTCATGCGCTCGACCGTGAGCCCCTTTTTTACGGCCTTCAATATCCCGTCGTCTGCGGACTCGAAACCCACGACTATGAGCCTGCACCCGGCCCGCTTCATCGCCCGCATCGTCTCGTAGCTCAAGTTTGCCCTGCACTCGATAGTCCACGGTACCCTTATCCGCCTTTTGATCATGAGCTCGGAAAATTCGACGGTGTGTTTTTCGTTGAACGAGAAGGTGTCGTCGTCAATGAGGACCTCCTTCACCTCCGGGAGCTCGCGCTCGATGTAGTCGAACTCTGCGACGATGCTCTCCGGAGACCTCTGCCTGTGGCCGCGCCCGAACATCTTCTCCGGGTACACGCAGTATGTGCACCTCGCGTTGCACCCGCGCGACGTGAAGATGGAGACTATCGGATACCTGCAGTGCGCGTAGAAGTAGTCCCTGATGTTCAGGTGCCTTTTATATACGGCCGAGACGAACGGGAGGGAGTCGAGGTCCTTGATAAACGCCCTTTCCTTGTTCGAGACTATAGTATCTCCGTCCCTGAATGTGAGGCCGTCGATGTCCTCAAGCCCGGCCCCTCCCGAAAGCCTCTCGGCAAGCTCCGCTATGGTAACGTCGTACTCGCCTCTGGCGACGGCGTCGATGCGCTTGTCGAGCTCAAGCGATTCCTTGGGAAGCGCCGAGACATGCGGGCCCGTCAACACCACAAAGGCCCACGGCATGAGGTCTTTTATCTCACCGGCGACGGAGCAGTCGTTGTATATGCTCGGGGTCGACGTGTAGACTACGACCATGTTCGGGGCAAAATCGTTTACCGTATTCAGGGTCTCGCCCCTCGTCAGCCCTTGGGCAGGCGCGTCGACGATCTTCACCGTATGCCCTCTTTGTTCGAGGACCCCCGCCGCGTAGGCGTGCCATATCGGGTAATAGATGGTCCCGCTCCTGGTCACGGCAGGAGAGCGGGAGAAACGCGAGAACCTCGGCAGGAACGGCGGGTTCAGAAAAAGCACCTTCATCTCTCGCCTCCCCTGAACCTGACCTTGTCGGAGAGCTTCCTTATCGCGTTGTTGTTGAAAAAGAGCCTCTGGAAGGCCATCGTCGAGCCGAGATACGAGAGCGGGTACTTAAGAGGGCCGTATCTTTCGAAGACCCTCTCTATGCCTTTTTTCTGGATATCGAGCGTAACGTTACGGAGTCTTTTGGCGAGCCCTTCCCGCTCCTCAAGGGAAAGCTCAGGCGTAGTAAAGAAGGGCTTCCCCGTTTTTTTTGAGAACCTCAAGTTCTTGTCCATGCTGTTGAGGAGCTCAAGCGGGTCGTCTGTCCAGGCCTTTTTCTCCTCCACCCAGTCCCAGAGCGCGGTCCCCGGAAAAGGCATGAGGTTGTAGAAATCGGCCTTGAAGACCGGGTACTTATTGGCTATCCTTATCGAGTCTTCGATGTCTTCGGCGGTCTCTCCCGGAGCGCCGTAGACGAAGAAGAGCGAGACCTCGAACCCGAGTTCACAACTCATCTTTATGGCCGACTCTATCTCCGCCATCGTCTCGCCCTTTTTAAGCGTTTTGAGGACCTTGTCGTTCCCGGCCTCAACGCCTATGCCGAAGCTCTTAAAGCCGACCTCTTTCATGCGGACGAGCATCTCACGCTCGATCTTATCGGCCCTTATGCCGTTAGAAGCCCTTAATGTGAGCCCCTTGAGCCCCCTCTTCTCTATCTCGTCGCAGAGCCCGAAGACCCGTTCCCTATAGAATGTGAAGTTGTCGTCGAGGAAGTTGAAGATGCGCATGCCGGTCGAATACCAGTATTCGAGCTCGGAGCCTATGCCTTCAATCGACCTTGTCCTTATCTGTTTGCCGAGCGTAAGCCCGACCGAGCAGAATATGCACGAATACGGGCACCCTCTGGAGGTGATCACGCCCATCTCGTTCGCGTACTTCTGTAACTCGAATTTTTCATATCTCGGCCAGCTTATCGCGTCGAGGTCGCCGGGCCGCTCGAAGGGGCTTCCGCAAACCCTACCGGATGCGTCCCTGTAGACGACCCCGGGTATGGAGGACGGGTCTTCGCCTTTGAGATACCTGAGGAGCGAGAACTCGGATTCGCCGGTGAAAGCGAGGTCGACCTTCGGGTATTCTTCGAGTATCTTCCTGCCGAGTATGGTCACGTGGGGCCCGCCCGCCATGGTCGTGACCCCGGGGTACGCGTCTTTTACGGCGCCGAGGAGTCCGAAGAACTTTTTGTGCCCCACGGTGTAGACCGTGGTCCCGACGCAGTCGTAGCCGCCCTTTTTAATCCTTTCGAGGACGTCTTCTTCGGAGTAGCCGAGCTTCATGTCTATTACGTCATAATCCGCGCCTCCGTCCGACAGCGCCTCGGCGAGATAACCGGTGCCCAAGGGCGGCCTGCTCGACCCGAGCTCATCCGAGTAGACATTGTAAAGGAGCAGTATCCTTTTCAACGGTAGTCCCTCCTTTCAGCAACGCCTTTGCCTCCGTGAAGACCTCTTCAGCCGTTATGTCCGATATGCACCTGCCCGTGCCGCCGCCAGGGTTCAGCACGCACGCGAACTGCCAGCACGGCGAACATGGGTAGGCCTTGTAGACTATCCTTGCGCCGTCGCCCCGTGGCCCAAACACATCGGGCGACTGCGGCCCCATAAGCGCCACCACGGGGATCCCGGTCGAGGCCGCTATGTGCATCGGGCCGCTGTCGAGCCCGATGTAGAGGGCCCCGCTCTTCATCGCCGCCTTCAAACCTGAGAGGTCGAAGGCCCCGCACCCGTTCACAACGCGGCTGTATGGATACTTCATCTGTTCCATTATCCTGTGCGCCCTTTCGTAGTCGGACTTCGCTCCGATAAGCGCAATGTTCAGCGTCAGGTCGAGTTGAAGGAGCCTCCCGGATAGATCGGCGAACCTCTCCTCCGGCCATCTCCTTAAGACACCGCCGGAACCGATATGGATGAAGACCCTCCTGCCATCAGGGCCTCTACCGCGCTCCGGAACGGCCCTGCTTGCCGCACCCGCCACCCGAGTCAGGTCCTCGTTTTCGTATATTTCGATCCCGCCGAGTTCCATGAGCGCGTCGACGAAGTGCATGTATATCTTCCCCCTCCTGTCACGCCCCTTGTGCGGCCGTTTTTTGTCGAGGCCTTTCAAAGGCCCCTTTACCTTTTCAGGCCCGGCCTTCGGCTCCCTTATCAAAGATATCCAGGAAGACCTCATGGGGTTGGGAAAACGCGCGACGCTCCTTACAGGGACCCTGTTCGCGACAAGCCACCTGAACGTCCTGCCGTCGCCCCGGAGCAAAAGCGCGGAGCTGTAGGGTGTTTTTTCAAGCGCCTCTCCGGGAAAGGGCGTCCTCTTTTGAGACCTGGAATATTTTTCGGAGTCGTAGACGTATACGCCGTCTATGCCTTCGCAATCGCGCGCAAGGCTTAAGTTGATCGAATCGATAAGGACTGAAATGCGTATCGAGTCCCCGTGTTTTTTCTTGAGGGCCTCTATAAGGTGCATTGTGAGGACGAAGTCGCCTATCTGCCCGAGCTGGACGATAAGGACGTCGCCGTTGACCTCCGCTACAGGCCTGAGCCGCTCGTAGGCCCTCAGCAGGAGTGCCTGCGCGTAAGAGCCGAGCGAGAGCGCTATCGTCCTTGAGATGAACGCGTACCTTTGCAAATAAGCCTCGCGTACGGCTTGTATTAAAATGAGCCTTGGAGACAAAAAAACGAGACGCTTGCCCAGGGGGACAAAGGTGAGTTTTCCAGGTGATTGGTTTTAAGGCTCGGAGATGAAAAACGAAGGTGTGGGTCGGGGAGAATTCAAGGTGATATCTTCGCGTCAGGAAACTCCAAGGTCAATCCGCTCGGGTATTGTGACAATATTACCCGCCCAGGTTCACTTGGGATTTCAATTTACTTGATTATAGCAGGTTCCATTGAAATGTAAAGTAAATGATTTAAACTAGATTTTGTTATCCCTATCGAGCCCCAAACCTGCCAGATACATCCCTATGGCAAAGTTAAAACAACCGACATAGAATATGGAGCCGAACGAGTTGGCCGAGACAAGTTGTGCGATAAGAGAGCCTCCAAAGGCTAATTTCGTGAAGTCCTTCATGGATGAGCCGCTTATTTTTGCAAATCCGTAAGCCCTGTATCCGGCAAAGGCGAGCAGTAATAATCCGATCACCCCTGTCTCGGCGGTCCATTCTATATAGGAATTGAGGATAGCAACCCTGTAGGCGTCGAAATCAAGAGAGTTAAAACTCAGGTTTATGCCATCCGAAATGGTTTTTGCCATAAGCGGTGACTGCCCGATGCCGGCGCCTGAAAACGGGTTCATCGAAATAATCCCGTATCCTATTTCCCAGGTAAGGGTCCTGTTGTTTTTTGACGTCAATTCGCTGAATAACTTGGCTATCAACGCGTCGTTTATAAAGTCATAGAATACATAGACAAGCGCCCCTGTCACGGACACGGAAAGAAAGACCGTCCTTAACCTGAACCTTTTCAGGAACAGTATAGTTGTAATCAAAGCGCCGGTAATCATGGATATCGAAAAGGTAAATACGAGGGTAACCACAGTAAAAATTAAGAGTATTTTAAGTGAATTTTGTGAAAACCAGCATCCCTCAAAACGGTGTCTAAGCGCCCCTATCGAGGTGAACAGCATGCTTATCAGCAGAAGACCGAAGGTCTGCGGTTCTCCCACGTAGCCTGCAAACCTAAGGTATGGCGCCGTTAAAACTGTCCCCATGCTGATATCCAAAAAAATAAAGAGAAAGACCTGAGCGATTCCGTAAAAAACCACCATCGCATAGAGCATAATGGTAATATTTACGATAAGCAGAAACCTGCTTCTTGTATTAAGCGCGGAGACTACAAACCCAATTGCGAATATCGACAAAAAAAGCCTCAGCAAAAAAGAATACCCCCGATATGAAGGTGAGTTGATACCCGTGGCCCAGGAAAAGGAATAAGCCTCTAAGGGCATGAATTTGGAAGGAATGATGTGAGAGGCCAGGAGAGAGGCAACAGTCCACGCAAAAAGGATGTAAAGGGGTTTTTGAAGGGGGTGGGGTTTTAAGGCCTGCGTTCCGGTAATAAGCCCCTCCGCGATGAAAAGCGCCACCATCAGGAGAGCCACTAATGAAGATACGCTTATAGAGGCTATCTTCAGCGCATTGTCATTCGATATTATGAAAACCGAGGCGGCAAACAGCGCTGTTAAAAGTACCCTGCCGCTGATTATCTCCGGTATTCCGTAAAAAGACCGTGCCTTCAAAGAGTTTTTTGCTATTTCCATTTTTTGCGCCTTTTCCATGGCGATGGGGCAACTACCCGCCTGTAGAGATCTGCAAGCTCAACGCATACGGCGTATATGTTCCCAACTATCTGTATAAAGCAGATGCATTACCTCTTCGTGCATCGGAAGCTGGTTTATAAATGGGGCCACCAGCACAAAATACGCCGCTATTGGAATAACAAACGGTCCATGACGCTTTAATATATTTTCTTTTGCGTCTGAATCCATATTTCACCTATCCTATTTGCTTGTAGCATGGATTTATGACCTGCTGGTCTCTGTCCTCCTCAAACCCCGACGTGCTCTCGATTATGTAGTTGGGCCTTCTTTTGTTCTCGTTGTATATGCGTCCGATGTAGATGCCGAGTATGCCCACGGTGAAGAGCTGCGTGCCGCCGAGGAAGAGCATGGTGACCATTATCGCCGACCAGCCGGGGAGGTTCATGTTAAGGAACTTCATGACGATGATTGCCACAAGGTACATGAACGCGCCGACCGAGACTAGGAAGCCTATGATGAGCGACAAGCTCAACGGCGCGAGAGAGAAGGACGTGAGGCCTGAAGTGAACGCGCTTATCGGGCCGAGCCCGAATATGGAGTAATGGGTCTTTCCGGCAAACCTCTTTTCCCTCGCGTAGAATACCTGCACCTGCCTGAACCCTACCCAGGAGACGAGCCCGCGCATGAAGGCGTCCTTCTCCTTGAGTTTCAGGACCTCCTGTACGACCCTCCTGTCGAGGAGCTTGAAATCGCCGGAGTCGACCGGGAGGTCGATTTCGGAAAAAAGCTTCAAGACCCTGTACGCCTTCTTCGTTATCCACATCTTCAGCGGGTTCTCTCCGTCCCTCGAGACCCTTGTGGTGTATACGACGTCGGCCCCTTCCTTCCATTTGGATACGAGCTCGGGTATGAGCTCCGGCGGGTCCTGGAGGTCGGTGTCCATATAGATAACGGCGTCCCCTTTGGCGAGCCTCATCCCGGCGAAGACGCACGGGGTCGAGCCGAACCTCCTCGACATGTTTATGATCCTTATCATTTTGTCGTTTTTCTGCATCTCCATAAGGAGCTGTAACGAGTTGTCGGTCGAGTCGTCGTTGACGAAAATGAATTCGTAGCCGCACCCGGTCGTCTTTAATGATTTATGCAGTCTGCTTATGAGCTCGGGGATGTTCTCCTCTTCGTTCCTGAACGACAGCACTATCGATATCAACATCCTGACCTCCGTTTTTGCGATAAAGAAGCCCCGGTTTTCAAGTCGTCCTCGCCTCTTTACTTCTCCTCTCCGGCGCTATCCACCTGTACAGATCTGCAAGCTCAACGCATACGGCGTAAGGGTCGTGTCTTTTAAAATCGTATACGTATGAGATGTCATTATCTGCGGTCTCCGCTTTTAAGATGAGCCCAGGTAAGTCTCTCGAGGCGTCCCTGAATGTGAACGCCTCGGGGATGCACGGTATCGACCTCCTCACCGACTCGTGGCAGAAGATAATCCGTCGGGCGTACATGGCCTCAAGGCAGACCCTCGGCATCCCTTCGGAGGCCGACGGAAGTACGACCGCCTTGTATTCGAGTATTTTGTCGACGACTTCCCCTGGCGACACGCCTCCGAGATATGCGGCGCCTTCGATTTTAGCGGCCCTCTCCGTGAACTCCGCGCCCATCGCGTTGAATCCGTAGAAGTCGAGCCCGAGCGGGGTCTGAGAGCCCTTCCGGTACTCGCCGTACGCGTCAAGCAACTCCAAAACGCCCTTGTTCCGCGCGATGGTCCCGAAGTACGCCATCTTCCGCCCCGGCAGAACGGAGGGTCTGAGGGGTTTCAACGCAAGCGGCACCGGTATGGTCACTGCGTTCTCTATCCACCCGTAAAAATCCCGGAGCTCATCCGAGCAGATTATGAAGTTATGGCCGAAGCCGAAATTCCTGTAAAACCTGTCCCTTATATCGACGACGACCTTAGCCGGCGAGAGAAACAAAGCGAGCCAGATGACGCGCCCTATGTACCTGCCATAGACGTACCTCGCGTGGATGTGGACGATGTCAGAGCCTGAAAAGAGTATCTCCCGGATGATCTTCAGATAGTTGATCGCCTGATGCGCCCGCCTTTTTATCGGGGCAGAGTCATAGTTCAAGAGGCTGTCGTCGTAGACGACCCCATCGGATCCTTTGGAGCACCCGCGCTCGGTCAGTACCCTGATATCAAAATCCCTGTTGAAGCCCGCCCCGAGGCGCTCAAGGATTATGCCGTAGTCCACAGCGGCCCCGCCCTGGTAGGGCGGCATTATCGATACTATGCAGAGGACTTTGAGCCTTGTCTTTCGCATTTTTAACCCTTTTTTTACGGAACGCCTTGCTAAAGGCTATAGTGATGCCTTTCGGAAAGGCAGAAAGAAAGATGCCAGGCCCGTATTGAAAAGTATTGACGAACGACTCGATGGTGGGAGCCAATTTAAGCTTCGAGAGCTGAAAGAACATGAGTATCGTAAGCCTTATGACGTGGTTCCTCTTGAAGGCCGGGTCTTTGTGTATCGCCCGGCTTCTTTGAGGGTAGACCGAGCCGTCGAGCAGGCGCGAGATCTCCTCCACGAGGATCGGGAAATAGGCGTCTGCCTCGAACCTCTCGGCTTTCTTTAAAGCGGCCTCGGCTATTCCGGCCCTTTCGGAGTCGTTTTCGAGATAGTACCTGACCTTTTCAAGGAGCGAATCCTCGTCATGGAAGGTGTCTATCTCTTTTCCAGTGACAAAGGTCTCGCCGAGTGACGGCGAGTATTCGCTCAAGCAGAAAGATCCTGTGAGCGCAATCTCCATGGGGCGCCCCTTGTTCTGCCTGACGATGTTCGTAAGGGCGTTTTCTCCAAGGAACCATGCGTGGGGTCCGGCGGAGTCGACCTTCGTGAAATTCAGGTTTATCTTCGAGCGTGAAAAGATGGCTGGGATATCCTCTTTTTTTACAAACCCGTTCTCCGAGCCGTCCCCGAATGTCGCTACACCTATACCGTTTTTTCTTAAGCATTCGATGTAGCCGGCCCTTCCTCCCTTGGAGCAGTCTCCGATAAAGCTAACGCCGATATCCTTTTTAATTTCAACTTGATGGAAGTCTTTCTTAAGATAGCTTGAGAAGTAATATATCGCGGGCAACCCGAGCTTTCTGTAAGCGAAGCAGGCGTAGTAATCGGTCGTGACCGCCGCGTCAAAGACCTGCGCGTAGTATTTTGAGAGGACGTCGAATATCATCTCGTCGTCGAGCGCCCAGAGGACGAGCCTCGCTCCGGTCTGTTCCTTAAGGTCCCTGAAAAATTCGATTCCGAGCTCATAGCTGTCGCCGTTCGGGGCGAAGAAGACCATATCTATGCCATCGTCCCTGACAAGCCGGAGTATCTCTTCTTCTGTAGACCTTATCCCGCGTGAGGCGACCGAGTCGGAAAAATGGAATACGGCCCCTCCCCCGAAGTTCTCGATAAGGAGGCGCGCGTTCTGGTCCGCGAAGTCGTTCATGCTCTCGGCGTCCTTCTTGTGGACGTTCAGGACCAATATGCGAGCCTTTTCACCCATTGACCGATACATGCTCGACGATCACCTTTCTGTTCTTGAAATCCACCATGTTCAAGGTTTTGAGCGTCAAAAGTATCAAAAGGCCGTATAGGACCACTAACGCGGGGAATTTTACGAATATGCTCAGGTCTAAAAAGGCATATATGAGCTTCAATGCCGAGAGGATCAACGCAAGCGAGATCACGAAGTTGAAGAGCCTCAGGAAGAGCCTTCTGTCAAAGAACGTTATCCCGTAGCCCTTTAACTTTCCATGGAAGTAAGCGCAGATGAGGCACTCAATGACAACGGACGAGACCGCGGCCCCGACATGCCGGAAATAGTAGATGAGAAGGCTCCCGAGGGTAAGGTTGAGAACGGCCGCGTATATGGAAGGCCTGAGCATTTCACTGTCCTTGTAGAGGGAAAGGAGTATCTGCATCCCCATGATGTAGCTTAAGTGCATTGTCACGAAATTGATCGAGAGTATCCTGAGGACGGTCTCCGAGAAGTTCGCGTGCTCCTTGTACAGGATGTAGAGAATCTCGCGGGAGAAAAATTGGGTAAAAAGAAAACCGGCTATCGCGATGAGGAATATAATGAATGCGTTTTCGCGCGCCTTGAGGACCCCGTCCTTGAAGTCGTCCTTGAACGCCTGGGCTATCTGAGGCTGGTAGACTGTCGAGACCTTGCCCTGGATGTTCGAATACGCGAAGACAAGCTGGTCGGCTATGACGTAATACCCGAGGAACTCGTCGCCCGCGGCGATCCCGAGTATGACCTGGGTCGCCCTCGTATAC
>JACREV010000040.1 GCA_016218095.1 Deltaproteobacteria bacterium
CGCCGCTCGTGCCCGGAGTCGCCCTTTGTCCACATGTCGACGAACAAGGTATATGGGGACGCCCCCAACGAGCTGAAGCTCGTGGAGCTCCCCACCCGCTGGGACTACGCGGACCCGGAATACAAAGACGGCATAAAAGAGAACTTCAGGATAGACCAGTCGAAGCACTCGCTCTTCGGGGCCTCCAAGGTCGCGGCCGACATCATGGTGCAGGAGTACGGCAGGTACTTCAACATGCCGACGTGCTGTTTAAGGGGAGGGTGCCTCACAGGCCCCAACCACAGCGGCGTAGAGCTCCACGGATTCCTGAGCTACCTCATCAAGTGCAACCTCGAAGGCCGCAAATACCGCATATTCGGCTACAAGGGCAAGCAGGTGAGGGACAACATCCACTCGTACGACGTAGCGCAGTTCATCTCCGAGTTCATCTCGGCGCCTAGAATAGCCGAGGTCTACAACATCGGGGGCGGCAGGGCGAACTCGGTTTCCATTCTCGAGGCCTTCAGGCTCATAGAGTCGATATCCGGCAAGCCCATGGTCTCCGAGTACGTCGAGGAGAACCGGCAGGGCGACCACATATGCTACATCTCCGACCTCTCGAAAATGAAGAGGCACTACCCAAAATGGACCATAACAAAGGACCTTTCCGCCACATTCATGGAGATCCGCGACGCATGGGTGAGGAGGGAGAAGTAGCCTTCAAAAGACCCATTATCTACTTGACAGTCTCGTCCATTATGATAAAATCGGTTTTCGTTTTCGGCCTTCCATCTGCCGGTTTTACCGCAAGGAAGCCCTTTTTGACGAAAACCAAACCAAAAATCGTTTTATACGCGGGAGTAGCTCAGTTGGTAGAGCGCAACCTTGCCAAGGTTGAGGTCGCGGGTTCGAGCCCCGTCTCCCGCTCCATTATTTTTTCAACCCACGTTCCAGTTTCAGCCCTTCTCGCCGCCCAAGGTGGAGCATGAAAGAATTAAGCAAGATGGAGATCCTCAAATCCTACCTTGAGGCAAAGGGCCTCAAGTCCACGGCCCAGCGCGACTACATCGCGGACGTCTTTTTCAAGACCAATACCCACATAAGCCTTGAAGAGCTCCTTAAAAAGGTCAAACGCAAGACCCCGAACATCGGCTACGCGACCGTCTACAGGACCATGAAGTTGCTCACCGAATGCGGCCTCGCCATATCGAGGCAGTTCGGCGACGGCCAGACCCGGTACGAGAACCTCCCGGAGAACGGCCACCACGACCATATCATCTGCATCAGGTGCTCGAAGATCGCCGAGTTCCAGAACCAGAAGATAGAACAGCTGCAGGCCGAAGCGGCGAAGAAGCTCGGTTTTACGGTCGTAAACCATAAATTGGAACTTTACGGCTACTGCTCCGACTGCGCCTGAGGCTACCTCTAAAAATTGTTATTTTTCCTAATCTCTGTGTCAGGCCGGAAATAAAAATGCTCACATATTTTCATATATGCTCCGCTTTTTATTCCCGCCCTTCCTTGACCTAAGAAAAAATTCCTAATTTTTAGAGGCAGCCTGCAAAAATTTCTCTTGCAATTGAAAATGAATATTAATATCATAACTGCATGAACCATGGAGGCGCGAAGGCGCAATCGATAGACGGCGAGTGGCTGGTCCTCGTCGGTAACCCTAACGTGGGCAAAAGCGTCATCTTCGGGGCCCTTACCGGCAGGTACGCCACTGTCTCCAACTACCCCGGCACGACCGTCGAGGTCTCCAGGGGCACCGCGCGCATAGGCGGGAAAAAACAGGGGATAATCGACAGCCCCGGCGTCAACTCGCTCGTCCCGATGTCCGAGGACGAGAAGGTCACCCGCGACATACTCTTAAACGAAAACGTCGGCTCCGTCCTCCAGGTGATGGATTCCAAGAACCTTCGGAGGAGCCTCCTTATAACCCTCCAGCTCGTCGAGATGGGCCTCCCGATAACGCTCGCCCTCAATATGTACGACGAGGCGGGCGAGCGGGGCATTTCCGTTGACATCGAGAGTCTCTCCAAAACGCTCGGACTGAACGTCGTCCCGACGATAGCCACCCAGAGGTGGAACCTCGATAAGCTCTCCGACGCCTTCCATCACAGATCGAAGCCCAACTCGGTCATAAAATACCCCGAGTTCATAGAGGACGGCATAAGGCGGATAGAGGCGCTTCTTCCTTCAGCGCGGATCTCCGCGCGCTCTATCGCCATCATGCTCCTTTCAGGCGACCCGACGCTCTCGGGCTGGGTCGAGAAGAACATCCCGGGCAAGGCCGCGGATATAGAGGATATCCGCTCGGGCGTGCAGACGAGGTTCAAGGAGCCCGTAGGCTATATCATCAACAGAGTGAGGCTTAAGACCGTCGACGCGATCGTCTCCGACGTGGTCTCGCAGGAGAAGCTCGGCAAATCGAAGCTCTCAACCGTAATAGGGTCGCTCTCCATGCACCCTGTATGGGGCGTCCCGATACTCCTCGCCGTGCTGTTCCTGATGTACGAATTTGTGGGAGTGCTCGGGGCCGGCGTCAGCGTCGACTTCTTCGAGACGACGATATTCGAGGGGTTCGTGAACCCCTGGGCCGAGCGCGTCGTCGGATACGTCTTCCCCTCGGGCCTCATACACGACCTCATCGTAGGCCAGTACGGCATCGTGACCATGGCGTTCACCTACGCCATAGCCATAATCCTCCCCATAGTCGGGTTCTTTTTCATATTCTTCAGCTTCCTCGAGGACTCGGGTTATCTCCCCCGTCTCGCCGTCATGGTCGACAGGATATTCAAGCTCATGGGCCTGAACGGCAAGGCGGTCCTCCCTATGGTATTGGGTCTCGGTTGCGACACCATGGCCACCATGACGACGCGCATTCTGGAGACAAAGAAAGAGCGGATAATCGTGACGCTCCTCCTCGCCCTCGGCGTTCCATGCTCGGCACAGCTCGGCGTCATACTCGGGATGCTCGGCGCGGTATCGCTCTCGGCGACCCTCTGGTGGGCCGGCGTCGTTATCGGCGTCATGTTCATAGTCGGGCTCCTCGCCTCGAAGGTCCTTCCAGGAGAAGCATCCGACTTTATCCTCGAGATACCGCCCATGAGGATGCCTCAGATATCGAACATCGTGCTCAAAACGCTTGTCCGTGTAGAGTGGTACCTTAAAGAGGCGGTCCCGCTCTTCATACTCGGCACGCTCTTCCTCTTTACGCTCGATAAGACCCACGCGCTTAAGTACCTTGAGGCGGCGGGCTCGCCCATCATAGTCAACTTCCTGAACCTCCCCGTGGAATCCACCCAGGCGTTCATCGTCGGGTTCCTGAGGAGGGATTACGGGGCCGCAGGGTTGTTCGCGCTCCAGAAGAACGGCCTTCTTACGCCCGTCCAGACTGTAGTCTCGCTCGTCACCATGACGCTCTTCGTGCCGTGCATAGCCAACCTCTTGATGATGATAAAGGAGAGGGGGCTCAAGGCCGCGCTCCTGATGACGCTCTTCATTTTCCCGTTCGCGGTGCTCGTAGGCGGCGTATTGAACTTCATATTCAAGATCCTGAGTATTACGTTATAGGAGGCCGCATGATAAAGGACAAGGGCGTTGAAGAGGTGCTTGAGTTCATCTGGTCACAGAGGGAGCAGGGCTCGAACTCTGTAAGGGAGCTCCTCGCCATAGAAGAGGTCGCCGAGGAGGCTGACATGGAGACCTTGCGGCGCATGGCGGGGAACAACCTCATAAAGATGGACGGGGACACCGTGGTCCTCTCGCTCGACGGAGAGAAGCTCGCAGAGGCCGCGATACGCCGCCACAGGCTGGCAGAGCGTCTGCTGACCGAGGTCCTCTCCCTGGACGCGGAATCGATAGAGAAAAACGCCTGCAGTTTCGAGCACACCCTTTCCCACGAGGTAACGGACTCTATATGCACTCTTCTTGGGCACCCGCCTACCTGTCCGCACGGGCTGCCCATCCCAAAGGGCGACTGTTGCAGGAAGACGGGCGGGGAATTAAAGCCCATAGTCCAGCAGTTGAGCGCGCTCGACGTAGGGGATACCGGGAGGATCGCTTTCATTGTCTCGAACATCCATTCGCGGCTCGATAAGCTCGGGTCACTCGGCATCGTCCCCGGCTCGTCGGTCCGCGTCCACCAGAAACGCCCCGCCTTCGTCATCCAGATAGGAGAAACAACGCTCGCACTCGACCCGGAGATAATAAAAGAGATATACGTGAAGAAGGTGTTTTGAAATAAGTTGGCCTTCAAAGTTTTTTTGTTCTGTTTTACCAATACACAGGCGCATGGCGGAGAGCGCCTAAGGGAGGGAGAGGCGAGCGCGCCGGGGTAGATTAGACGCGAAGCGCTCAAGGGGCGAGCGAGCGGGTGGGGGAGGAGGAAAGCGCTCGGAGCCCATGCGCAAAAAGGCTTAAGGCAGAGGATTCGAATAAGCCATACAAGCCTATGTGGAGTCACGAATTAAGGGTTCAGGTTACAAACCTGAACCCGCAAAAGGCCCTAAGGGGCGAGCGAATGGGAGGGGGAGGGCGTAGCGAGAATCCCTATGCCGAAAAAAGCCCGGCAGGGCGCAAAATGGCCTTGGGCAGAGGGTTCGTATAGCCAATACTGCCGCTATACGGTCACGAATTAAATTCATATCAAATTAGAACTGAAATACACTGGATTCCCGCTTTCGCGGGAATGACAGCCTTTGTACGAATTTGCGGGTTCAGGTTTCAACCTGAACCCGCAAAAAGCCCGAAAGCCAGCTAAATCCCTCTTCAATTCTCTTCTACAAAAATCCCTGAAATTGTGTTACCCTTTTTCCTTATGCACCACGCAAATTTCGTCCACCTCCACCTGCACACGCAGTACAGCCTCCTTGACGGCGCGATAAGGCCCGAGGCTCTAATAACGCTAGCCCGCGAGTACAAGATGCCGGCCGTGGCCATGACAGACCACGGCAACCTCTTCGGCGCCGTGGAGTTCTACCAGAAGGCGATAAAGGCCGGGATAAAGCCCATTATAGGGTGCGAGGTGTATGTCGCGCCCGGTAGCCGGACGGACAAGACCCAGGCAAGGGGCGAGGCGGCCTTCCACCTCGTCCTCCTCGTCAAGAACGCCAAGGGCTACCAGAACCTCTGCAAACTCCTCACAAAGGCCTACCTTGAAGGCTTCTACTACCGCCCGAGGGTCGATAAGGACCTGCTCCGGGAGATGAACGAGGGGCTCATAGCGCTCTCAGCCTGCCTCCACGGCGAGGTCGCGTATAACCTGAACCGCGGGCAGGTCGAGGCCGCCGAGCGCGTCGCATCGGAGTATAGGGAGATATTCACCGACAGGCGTTTCTTCCTCGAGATCCAGCACAACGGGCTCGATGAACAGGAGAAGGTGAACAAGGGGCTCATAGAGTTAGGCAAAAAGCTCGACATCCCGCTTGTCGCCACGAACGACTGCCACTACCTCAAAAAAGAAGACTCCCGCATCCACGACATACTCCTCTGCATACAGACGGGCGCGACCGTCAACACGCCGAACCGTATGCGCTTTACAACGGACGAGCTCTATGTGAAGTCGCCGGAGGAGATGAACGCGTCGTTCAAGGACACACCCGAGGCGATAGCCGCAACGATAGAGATCGCCGAGCGGTGCAACCTGGAACTAAAGCTCGGGCAGAACCACCTCCCCGACTTCCCGGTCCCCAAGGGGGAGACGCTCGACTCCATCATAGAAAGAAAGGCGCTCGAGGGGTTGGAGAAAAGGCTCTCTGCCATGGCAGGCAAGGGCATGGACGTCGACTCCGTCAAATGGCATTACCACGAAAGGCTACAGAAGGAGCTCAAGGTAATAAAGGGGATGGGTTTTCCCGGCTACTTCCTAATAGTCAACGACTTCATCGAGCACGCCCGCTCAAGGTCCATACCCGTGGGGCCGGGCAGGGGCTCTGCCGCGGGCTCGCTTGTGGCGTACTCGCTCGGCATCACGAACCTCGACCCGATAAAGTACAACCTCCTCTTCGAGAGGTTCCTGAACCCTGACCGTATAAGCCTCCCTGATATCGATATCGACTTCTGCTTCGAGAAGCGCGACGAGGTCATAAAGTACGTGACGAATATGTACGGGGCCGATAACGTCACGCAGATAATCACCTTCGGGCAGATGAAGGCCAAGGCGTGCATAAGGGACGTGGGCAGGGCCCTCGACATGCCCTACGGCGACGTGGATAAAATCGCCAAGCTCGTCCCGAACACCCTTAACATCACCATAAGCGACGCCATAGAGCAGGAACCGAAGCTCAAGAAGCTCACGGAGGACGACCCGAGGGTAAAGGAGCTCATCGAGGTAGCCATAGCCCTCGAAGGCCTCCCGCGCCACGCCTCCACGCACGCGGCGGGTGTCGTCATATCTAATAAGCCCCTTGTCGAGTACCTCCCGCTGTATAAGAGCCAGAAGGAAGACGTCATCACGACACAGTACCCGATGAAGGACGTCGAGAAGATCGGGCTTGTCAAATTCGACTTCCTGGGCTTGAAGACCCTTACCGTCATAGAGAAGACCCTGAAGCTCGTAAAAGAGAACAGGGGAGAGACGCTCGATATCGAAAACCTCTCGCTCGACGACCCCGCCACGTACGCGCAGATCGCCTCTGGCGACACGAACGGCATATTCCAATTAGAATCCTCCGGTTTAAAAGAACTCCTCCGGAAACTAAAGCCCGAGACCTTTGAGGACTTGATAGCCGCGGTCGCGCTCTACAGGCCCGGTCCGCTCCAGAGCGGCATGGTCGACGACTTCATAAACAGGAAACACAAGAAGGTCCCGATAGTCTACGAGGTCCCGGAGCTCAAAGACATCCTGGAGAACACATACGGCGTCATGGTCTACCAGGAGCAGGTCATGGAGATAGCCAAGGTGCTCGCCTGCTACACGCCGGGCGACGCCGACGTGCTCCGGAAAGCCATGGGTAAAAAGCTCGCCGAGGAGATGGTCGTCCAGAGGAACAAGTTCCTCGAAGGCGCGAAGAAGATGAACATCCCGGCGAAGAAGGCCGAGAAGATCTACGACCTCATGGCCAAGTTCGCGGGCTACGGTTTCAACAAGAGCCACAGCGCCGCCTACGCGCTCATCGCCTACCAGACCGGGTATCTGAAGGCGCACTACACCGTCGAGTTCACGGCCGCGCTTTTAAGCTCCGACATGGGCAATACCGACCAGGTCGTAAAATACATAAACGAATGCAAGGACCGCTCGATACCCGTTGACCCGCCGGACCTCAACAAGTCCTCGAGGGAGTTCACGGTCTCGGGCAAGCGCATCAGTTTTGGCCTCGGCGCCATAAAAAACGTAGGGGACGCGGCGATCGACGAGATACTCTCGGTCAGGGCGTCCGGCCCCTTCACGTCCCTCATAGACTTTCTGAGCCGTCAGGACTCCCGCAAGGTCAACAAGAAAGTCGTCGAGTCCCTCATAAAATGCGGGGCCTTTGACTTTACCGGAGAGAAGCGCTCCGCCCTCTTCGGCTCGCTCGACGCCGCGATGGAGATGGCCCAAGGCGTACAGAGGGACAGGGACATCGGCCAGCAATCCATATTCGACGTCCTTGGCAATGAGGCGGCCCCGGCATCGAAGGCGGCGGCGCTCGCCTCGGGCTCCTACCCCGACTGGTCGGATAAAGAGACGCTCTCGTTCGAAAAAGAGACGCTCGGGTTCTTTTTTTCGTCGCATCCGCTAGCGAACCTCAAGGCCGAGCTCGAGCTCTACACGACAGGGCCGATAGAGAACCTTGTGGATAAGCAGAACGATGCCGAAGTGACGATAGGCGGCATCGTAACTGAAGTAAAAGAAGTAACGACAAAGAAGGGCGACAGGATGGCCTTCCTCCGTGTCGAGGACCTGTCCGGGTCCGTCGAGATAGTCGTCTTTGCCGAGCTCTACAGGAAGTCCCGCGAAAATATCGCCTCGGACAGGCCCTTGCTCATCATCGGCAGGCTGGATAAGGAAGGCGAGGACGTAAAGATAGTAGCCAATGACATCGCCCTCCTCGAAGACGCCGGAAAGATGGACAAGAAGGTCAAGACCCGTTCCATGCACATGCACGCCGATGGCGCGTCCCTTACCGCCGAAAAGCTCACGGCCCTTAAAGCCGCGTTCGAGTCCTCAAAAGGGGCCTCTCCGGTCATCCTCCACGTGTTTCTCCCCCCTGACCGAGAGGTGATTTTGGGACTGCCCGATGAACTCAAGGTAAACCCGCTGGATGAGGTGATGAAGACAAAAATAAAAGAGATAGTAGACGGGGCGGAAATAAAAATACTATAATCTCTAAAAATCGTTATAGCCATAATCCTTCGAATCAAGGAGAGAACATATTAGATGGTATACAGGCACTGGCTCGATTTTGAGAAACCGGTCGAAGAAATAGCCAAGAAGATAGAAGAGCTCAAATCCTTTCAGTCAGAGGGGGCGACCCGTCACGCCGACGAGATAGCCAAGCTCGAAAAGAAGGCAAAGGGGCTTCTTAAGGACATCTACGCGAAGCTCACGCCATCTCAGGTGACGCTCGTGGCGCGGCACCCTGACAGGCCCTACACCCTCGACTACGTCCAGAACATCTTCGACGACTTCATCGAGCTCCACGGCGACAGGTGCTTCAGGGACGACCCGGCGATAGCCGGAGGTATAGCCCGCCTCGACGGCGAGCCGGTCGTCGTCATCGGCCAGCAGAAGGGGCGGAACACCAAGGACAAGGTCTTAAGGAACTTCGGCATGCCGCACCCCGAGGGCTACCGGAAGGCTCTGCGCCTCATGGAACTCGCCGAGAGGTTCGGAAAGCCCGTATTCACCTTTATCGATACCCCCGGCGCGTACCCCGGCATCGGGGCGGAGGAGCGCGGACAGTCCGAGGCGATCGCGACGAACCTCCTCGTAATGTCGAGGCTCAAGGTCCCGATCATCGCGACAGTCATAGGCGAGGGCGGCAGCGGCGGCGCGCTCGCCATAGGTGTCGCCGATAAGGTCATCATGCTCGAATTCTCGACCTACTCCGTCATCTCCCCAGAAGGGTGCGCCGCGATACTCTGGAAGGACGGCTCAAAGGCGGACCTGGCCGCAAAGGCCTTGAAGATAGAGGCCGCCGAGCTCCAGAAGCTCGGCGTAATCGACAAAATCGTCAAGGAACCGGTCGGCGGCGCCCACAGAGAGCCCGAGACCGCGTACAAGAACCTCAAGGCCGCGCTCACCTCCACCCTCAAGGAACTCAAATCCCTGGACAAGGAATCCCTCGTAGAGAACCGCTACAAAAAATTCCGCTCTATGGGGGTATTCTCCGAGCCGCGTAGGTTGGGTTAGCGGAGCGTAACCCAACGCAAGGCGCGCCGTGCGCACCATTCCACCGGTAAAACATGAATTTGCCAGTTCATCGGGGGAGTGGAGGCATTCGTCGTTTGAAGGTCTTTACACCACGGGATTAGGGCGGAGGCGTTGTCGAGTGTGACCGGATAGAGGGTAGAGTAATTGAACGGTGCGCACGGCGCACCCTACCCGGCTATGGAAGGACGGCTCAAAGGCGGACCTTGCGGCAAAGGCCTTGAAGATAGAGGCAGTAGAGCTCCAGAAACTCGGCGTAATCGACAAGATCGTCAAGGAGCCGGTCGGCGGCGCCCACAGGGGGCCAGAGGCCGCGTTCAAGAACCTCAAGGCCGCGCTCACCTCCACCCTCAAGGAACTTAAGACCCTTGACAAGGAAACCTTAATCGAAGCCCGCTACAAAAAATTCCGCTCTATGGGGGTTTTCTCCGAGCCGCGTAGGTTGGGTTAGCGGAGCGTAACCCAACGCAAAAAAAGCTTGTGTCTGAATGCGTCGTGCCCACCATGAATTTTTGAGACCTATATATGAGCAGACAGGACGGATTTGTCGGGTTACGCTTCGCTAACCCGACCTACGAAACTACACGGCTCAGGGTAAATAATTATGTTTTTTAAATTGATTACCGAAAGAAGTAAAAAAAACGGTGGTGTGCCAAGTAGATCTATTTTTTACCGTGATAAATTTATTCTAACGATATATACAATTTTATGGTTTATAGCACAGGGAGTACTTTGGTCTTATTGGAAGACCCTGTCATGGTATAAATATATTTTATTAGCAATAATAATATTTTGCACACCTCCAGCAGCCGATATTTTTGATTCTTATGAGAAGTATGTTGAAAGGTGTAGAGATTTAAATAAATAAAAAAGCAGCCGGGTAGCCGGGTAGGGTGCGCCGTGCGCACCATTTCAAAAACATCAACAATCCTTCACGATTCCCGCCGGTATGTTCTCCTGCCTCATCTCCCTTCCTCAAATAATCTATTGATTTTTATTAAATAATAAATTAATCTATCCCTTTGATTGTAAAAAGAAATCGTCTAATCGCCGAGGCAATGGACAAGACCGTTACGATAGAAGAGCTCCGAGAAAAGATAGACGAGGTCGACCTCGAAATACTGAACCTTTTAAATAAGAGGACCGGGTTCGTTATCGAGGTGGGCAAGGTCAAATCCAGGGAGCAGAGGGAGTATTACGCCCCGGAGCGGGAGCGGCAGATTTTGAGGCGTCTCGCTGACGCTAATAAAGGGCCGTTCCCGACAGACGCGCTGAAGAACGTCTTTCGCGAGATAATGAGCGCCTCCCTCTCCCTTGAAAAGCCGATAAAGATAGCGTTTCTCGGGCCCGTCGCCACATTCACGCATCAGGCCTGCATGCAGCACTTCGGGCTCTCAGGCGAGTTCATCCCTAAAAAAGACATCGCCGACGTCTTCGATGACGTCGAAAAGGGCAGGGCCGACTTTGGCGTCGTTCCCATAGAGAACACTACCGAAGGGGTCGTGAGCCACACGCTCGACATGTTCGTCTCATCATCGTTGAAGATCTCGGCCGAGGTCATGCTCGAGATATCTCTCGCGCTCCTGAACAAGAGCGGTAAGTTGACGGATGTCGCCAAGGTCTGCTCACACCCGCACGCTCTCGCGCAGTGCAAGTTCTGGTTGAAGAACAACCTGCCTAACGCGCTCGTCTTCGACGTGTCGTCTACGGCCATGGCGGCGCAGATGGCCTCCGAGGACCCGTCGACCGCGGCTGTGGCCTCTATCGCCGCGGCGAGCCTATATGACCTCCGCGTGATCGAAAAGAAGATAGAGGACAACGCGAACAACTTTACGCGTTTCCTCGTCATAGGAAAGCAATCAGGGAAGAAGACCGGCTCTGACAAGACATCGATCATGTTCGCGATAAAGGACGCGCCGGGCGCGCTCTACTCTATGCTGAAGCCCTTTGCCGAGCGCGCGATTAACCTCACCAAGATAGAGTCGAGGCCGCTTAAGACAAAGGCGTGGGAGTATGTCTTCTTCGTCGACATGGATGGGCACATAACCGACGAGAACATAAAGACTGCGATTGACGCGCTTGAGGCGAATTGCTCGTTTTTAAAGGTGCTCGGCTCGTATTCGAAGTCACAGCAGTTCTAAATACGATATTGAAGGCCAAACGAATGTTAACTGTGCAGAAACCTCTTAACTTAAAGGTCCCCGACAACATCGGCTCGCTCGTGCCGTACCCGCCGGGTAAGCCTATTGAGGAGCTTGAGAGGGAACTCGGTATTACCGGCTCCATAAAGCTCGCCTCGAACGAAAACCCGCTCGGCCCGTCGAAGAAGGCGCTTGAGGCGGTCTCAAAGGCGCTCTCGAACCTCCACAGGTACCCGGACGGCTCGTGCTATTACCTTAAAGAGAAGCTCTCGTCCACGATAGGCATCGACCCCTCGATGCTCATATTCGGCAACGGGTCGAACGAGATAATAGAGCTCCTCGTAAGGGCGTTCCTCCGCGCAAATGACGAGGCCGTCATGGGGGAGCCTTCTTTCGCGGTCTACCCGATAGTGGTAAAGTGCATGGGCGGGGTCTCTAAGCTCGTGCCGCTCAACAATATGAAGCACGACCTCTCAGCCATGGCGCGGCAGATTAATGAGAGGACCCGGATAGTCTTTATCGCCAACCCGAACAACCCGACCGGCACGATAAACACGGCGTCCGAATTCTCCCGCTTCATGAGGGACCTGCCCGACAACGTCATCGTCTGCGTGGATGAGGCGTACTTCGAGTTCGTGAGGTCCTCCGAGTACCCGGAAAGCCTCGCCTATATAGCCGAAGGCAGGCCCGTGCTGGTATTGCGGACCTTCTCGAAGATATACGGCCTCGCGGGCTTGCGCATCGGCTACGGCATCGCGCACCCGGAACTCATAGGCTTCCTTAACAGGGTACGCCAGCCGTTCAACGTGAACTCTCTCGCGCAGGTCGCGGCGATAGCGGCGCTCGACGACAGGGAACATTTGAAAAGGACGAAAGAGAACAACGAGTCAGGGCTTAAACACCTCTTCAAGGAGGTCCGAGCCCTGGGTTGCGAGTGCGTCGAGACCGAGGCGAACTTCTTCCTCATAAAGGTCGGAGACGGCAAAAAGATATACGACGCGCTC
>JACREV010000268.1 GCA_016218095.1 Deltaproteobacteria bacterium
CCTGTGGTAAGATATAGCAAACCTGTGGACCTCGTCCCTTATCCTCCTTAAAAGGAGGTCAGGTCTCGACCCTTCCTTCAGAACCACCGGGTCTTTTACATGGGGGAGGAAGACCCTCTCGCCCTTCGATTTTATGAACCTGTCCATGGGCCCCGATGGCTCGTCCCTGTCCTTGGCGAGGGCGGCGAACTCAACGCTAAGCCCGAGGGCTTCGGCGACCTTTACCGCGATATTCAGCTGGCCCTTGCCCCCGTCGACGAGGATCAGGTCCGGCGCTGGAAGGGCTTCTTTTTCGCCCTCTCCCGCTTTCTTCCCGTATCTTCTGGAGAGCACATGTTCCATCATCGCGTAGTCGTCGGGCCCTGCTATATCCCTGATCCTGAAGAGCCTGTAGGAGTTTTTGTCAGGCGCTCCGTCCCTGAACGTGACCATCGCGCCCACGGCCTTGTCCCCGCCGATATTCGAGATGTCGAAGGCCTCTATGCGGCGCGGCACTCTCAAAAGGTGGAGGCGGGCCTTCAGTTCATCGAGGAGGTCTTCCTTCGCCCTCCGGGACTCGAGCCTCCGCCTCAGCGCCTCTTCGGCGTTCGACGATGCCATCTTGAGGAGCTTGAGTTTATCGCCCCTCTCGGGGACCGAAAGCGCGACCTTACGCCCCTTCTTCTCTGAGAGCCACTCGCCTATGACTTCATAATCCTCAAGAATGATGGGGATTATGACCTCGTCGGGTATATATTTATCCCCCCTGTAGAACTGGGTGACAAAGGAGGATAGCACCTCGTCTTCGGGCAGCCCCGTGTCCTTGAAGAAAAAGTCCTGGCTTCCGACGAGCCTCCCGGAGCGGACGGTCAATGTCTGCATGATAATGGCCTCATCGGCGCGGATGAAGGCAAAGACGTCCTGGTCCGTCGTCCTGTGGGTGACGACCTTCTGCTCCTCAAGCATCTCCTCTATCGCGGCGAGCCTGTCGCGAAACTCCGCGGCCTTCTCGAAGTCCAGCTTAGCCGCCGCCTCGTTCATCCGGCCCTTAAGCACCTTCACGAGCTCCTTGTTCTTGCCTTCGAGGAACATTATCGCGCCGTCTACGAGCTCCCTGTAGGCCTCCTCAGAGATAAGGCCGACAGCCGGCGCGCTGCAGAGGTGGAGCTGATAGTCGAGGCAGGGCCTCACGCGGTTTCTGAATACCGACGAACTGCAGACGCAGAGCGGGAAGAGCCTTCTTATGAACTTCACCGTCTCCCTTACGGCGCGGGCCGAGGGGTAAGGGCCGAAGTACCTCGAGCCGTCCTTTTTTATCTGGCGCGTGACGAGGATGCGCGGGAACTTCTCCGCCATCGTTATCTTTATCGAGACATAGGTCTTCGAGTCCTTGAGGCTTATGTTGTACTTGGGCTTGTGCTGTTTTATGAGGGTGTCTTCGAGAAGGAGCGCCTCCTTCTCGTTCGAGGTCACGATGCAGTCTATGTCCGCGACCAACCGGGCGAGGAACTTTACCGCGTACCTCCCGTCCCCGGTCTCCCTGAAGTAAGACCTCACCCTTGAGCGGAGGCTCTTCGCCTTGCCTATGTAGAGCGCGACCCCGTCCTTGGACCTCATGATGTAGACGCCGGGTCCGGTCGGGAGCGCCTTTAATTTCTCCTCGAAGTCCATTAAATAATTATTGCACACAAAAGGGCGGGATTACAACGGGGGGGCTTTTTTAAGAGCGCTCATTAATGGATGTGCGCATGTGATTTTGAGAAGAAGCAAGCTATTGCTAAAAGCCATTTTGCGCGCTCCGCGCGCTTTGCGTTTTTTTGATTCCTGCACACGTACTTTTTGCCTTTTGCGCCCTGCCGGGCTTTTTTCGGCATGGGGCTTCGCTCCCTCCGCCCTCCCCTCCCATTCGCTCGCCCCTTAGGGCCGCTGTCGCGGCCTTTTTACTTCCTCGGACGCTCACGCTTCGCGACATAGCTTCCTCCCTTAAGGTCGCTCACCCCATGCCTGGGGAGTTTTGAAAAACAAAAAAGATATTTTTGTTCTGTCTTTACAAACACACGGGCGCATGGCGGAGAGCGCCTAAGGGAGGAGGAGGCGAGCGCGCCGAGGAGATTAGACGCTTGCGCTCGGCGCGCAAACAACTGAAGAAATGAGCGCGCAAGGGGCGCGCGAGCGGGTAGGGGAGGTGGAAAGCGCTAGAAGCCATCGCCAAAAGCGCGCGGAGCGCGCAAAAAGTCTTTGAGCTACAAATTATTTTATTGAAAAATGTTACAAATAAAAAAAGGCCCTGCTCTTTCGAGCAGGGCCTTAAAAACAGTCCAGACGACGACTTTACGCCTTCGCCCTCTCCAGGTACTTGCCTTCAGCGGTATCCACCCTGATGACCTCGCCGACGCCGATGAATGGAGGCACGTTGACTATAAGGCCGGTCTCAAGGGTAGCAGGCTTCTGCGAGGCGGTGACCGTCGCGCCCCTCATGTTCGGGGCCGTGTCCACGACCTTAAGCTCGACAACCTTCGGCGGGTCGATGCCGACCGGGACGCCGTTATAGTACTCGACCATGAGCTTTATATTCGGGATGAGGTAGTAGACGTTGTCACCGAGTATCTCGGCTGAGAGCGCCACCTGCTCGTAGGTCTCGCTGTTCATGAAGTGGTAGTCCGTGCCGTCGTTGTAGAGGTACTCCATCTCGTGCTGTTCGAGGTGCGCCTTCTCGAGCTTGTCCTCGGAGCGGAACCTGTTCTCGACGGTCGAGCCGGTCTTAAGGTGCTTGAGCTTGGTCTGCACCATGCCGCGCCAGTTGCCCGGCGTGATGTGCTGAACCGTCATGATCCTGTAAGGCTCGTTATTGAATAGAATGGTCATTCCGACCCTGAGCTGTGTTGCGGCTATCATCTAAATACGTCCTTTCCGGAAAATATTTAAGGAATTATACCATAACCAGAAGGGTTTTTCATCAGGGAAATTGAGATGAGCGGCCTCCCCCTTTCTTAGAGGGGGACCGATGGGGATTATAACCGTCGAAAGACCCCTGGATTCCCGCTCAAGGGATTGCGGGAATGACGGACCCGACCCGAAGAGAGAATAAAAAAAGGGTAGCGCGGCTTTCGCCGCGCTGCCCCCCACATTTATTTGGGGCATGCAAGTAATTACAATACAGAGCGTTAGAACACAGCAGACCAAGGCACGACGAAGGCGAGGAGTCGAGGCATCGAGGAGCGAGGCGTACTCTGTTTGTACGCCGCAGTGACGAGCCAAGGAGTAACGCAGGTATGCGAAGTTATAACGTTCTGTGAATCAGCCTACGAACTTCTTCACATGCTTCACGGTATCCTTCGCGTTCAACTGCTCGAAGTAGAGGTCGAAGCGCGCCTGGAGCTCGGAGCCTATCTTCTCCCTCCGCTTCGCCTCAAGCGTCCATATCCTCTCCTTGAAAGGCCCGAACCCCTTCTTACGTGTCTTGTATATGAACTGTTCTTCGGTATCGGTCGGCTTTCTCTCATCCGAGTGCTTCTCGATAAGGTGCCTGTTTATCTCGTTTTTGAGGTCGGCAGGGAATGCCGCGCTCTCAAAGACCATGTTCTGGAAGCCGGTCGCCAGATGGACCTCGGCCGCCCCCCTTGAGACGAACATGTGGAAGGCGTCGTCCGGGAGCGTTGAGGCCCCGTGCTGGACGACTCCCGCCATGCCGTACTCGCGCGCGACCTTGGAGAGCTTCTCGATGGTGTCGAAGTCGACCTTCACCTTGGCTATCGTCCCGTCCGGGAGCACCACGCCGCCATGGGACGTCCCGGTCTGTATGCTTATCTTGCTTATGCCCTTCCTCCCCCTGGGGAGCGCGGAGTTAAAGCCCTCCATGAAGGCGCGTAGCTCCTCTTCGGTCGAGTTCTTCCCGCCGACCTCGCCTATCTCTCCTCCGACGGACACGGTCACCCCCGAGGGCTCGTTCTGGCGTATGTAGTCGGTCAAGAGCGCGGTCGTCTCGAAGTTCGGCCTCTGCTGCTCTATGACCGAGGGCTTCGAGAGGTCGACGACCGTCGAGGAGTCTATGTCTATGTTGTAGAACTCGGCCTCGAGCGCCTCCTTGATGAGCTTTTTAAGTTCGGCTATCTCGGCGTTCCTGTCCTGCACGAACTTTTTCGCGTTTATCTGGAAGTGGTCCCCCTGTATGAAGACCGGGCCCCTGTACCCTTCCTTTATCGCCGCGGCGAGGCAACAGGCCGTATACTCGGCGGGCCTCTGCTCCGTGTAGCCTATCTCGCTCTTTGCTATCTCGAATATGAACGCGCCGGAGTTGTTCCTGAGAGCGGACCTGAAGAAGGCGCGGGCGGTGTCGTAGGTAAGCCCCCTGATGTTCACCGCCGGGACCGTGAAGCCCTTGACCTCTCCCCTGCCCATGGCTTCATACAGGTTGTGGATCGAGGCGGACCTCGTGCCGAGGGACGCGGCTATCGCCTTTATTAGCCGCCTCGACTCCGACAACACCTCTTTATTCCCGTTAAAGACCGCGTTGTAGATGAGCGAGTCGATCGACTCTCCGCGGAGCTTCTTCTCATCCAGTACCTCAACTAAGTCGCCTTTCTCCCTGACGGCCCCCTTGAGCGCGTCGAAGATCGAGCCTACTGTCTTCCACTCCATAAACCCTCCTTTGAGGATATTGTTAATCAGCGTTTTCATTAACGGCCGTAGTAGATCTCATGGAGCCTTTCGGGAGAGACCCCGGCGAGGTACAACGCGAGTACGACCCCGTTCTTGAGCGTGTTCCTGACCATGCCGCCCGCCACCCACCTCCTGGGAGACGTCACCACACTCCCCTTGAGCAACCTGACCCGGCCGAGCCCCCTTAACCTCTTAACACAATCGACATCTTCCATCAAGGGCAGTTTCCTGAAGCCGCCCGCTTTATGAAAGGCGTCCTTTCGCGCGAAGATCGCCTGGTCGCCGTAGACAAGGCCGAATAACCTGTAGCGGAGCCTCACAACCGCCTCTACCACCCTGAACCACGGGTGATCAGAACCTATCTCGAGCCCGAAGGCCCCGGCGACCGTCCCGGGGTCGTCGAGCGCGCGCTCTATCTCCTCCTGCCATCCCCCGGGGAGTATGGTGTCGGCGTGGAGGAAGAGGAGGACCTCGCCGGTCGCCCCCTTTGCGGCCTCGTCCATCTGCGCTCCCCTGCCCCTCTTCGTCTCCATGACGGTCGCGCCAAGGCCAAGCGCTACCTCCCTTGTAGAGTCCGTAGAGCCGCCGTCGGCGACTATGACCTCGGCCCCATCGACGCCGGCAACCGCCCTCCCTATGTTGGCGGCTTCGTTCAGCGTCGGAATTATTACAGTGAGTTTCACCCGGTTAGTATAGCAGAAGGGTTCGGGATGGGCAAAGGGGCATAAAAAAAGGGCCTTGCCGGGCCCTTTGGGACAGATGATCCGGAGGAGGCCCTCAGATGCGGGCCTCCCCGGAAAGGACCTCCTGTATGAGCCCGGTGAGTTTCTTCGGCTCGAAGGGCTTCAATATGTGGGGGCAACCGCTCTTGGCGAGGAAGTCCTTCACGTCCTGGCTGAAGACGTCGCCCGTGACTATTATCATCCGGTCTTTCAGGTACTCGTGCTTCTGCAGGACGGACTCGTAGAGGTCCATGCCGCTGTACCCCGGCATCTTGATGTCGGTGATGAGGAGGGTTATCTTGGTCCTCTCCAGTATCTCGAGCGCCTCTCTTCCGTCCCGCGCGGTCTCGACCTTGAAACCCTCTGCCGAGAGGATCGAATGGAGCGCCTCCCTTATCGACTTCTCGTCGTCGACGACGAGGACCTTCTTGCCGGTCAAGTCGCTGTAGGTGGCCCCGTGGTCGACGGCCTTCTTGACCTCGGCCCACTGCTCCTTCTCGACGACCGGGAGCTCGATGGTGACGACCGTGCCGCCCTCCTCCGCGGCGGCTATGTCTATGGTGCCGCCGTGCTCGGTTATTATGCCGTGCGTGATCGACAGGCCGAGCCCCGTGCCCTTGCCGACGTCCTTTGTCGTGAAGAACGGGTCGAAGACCTTGTGGATTATCTCCTTGGGTATGCCGGGGCCGTCGTCGCAGAAGGTTATCTCGATCTTCCGCCTGTTCCTCCGGGTGCGTATCTCGAGCCGCCCCTTGCCTTTCCTCGCCACCATCGCGTCCTCGGCGTTGTTCATGATGTTGATGAAGACCTGCTGGAGCTGGAAGAGGTCGACCATCGTCTTCGGGAGCTCGTCCTCGAGGTCGAGGACCACCTGGATGTTGTTGGCCTTGAGCGAATACTCCCTGAGCTCGACGGTGTGCTTCAAAATGTCGTTTACGTTGTGGTACTCCCTCTCGGTCTTTTTCGCCCGCGCGAAGGTGAGGAGGTTCTGGACTATCTTGGCGGTGCGGAGCGACTCGTGGTAGATCTTCCGGAGCTTGTCCTTTATGTCGTCGAGCTTCTTGTCCCCTGGCGTGTCCATGAGTATCTGGCTGAAGCCCATGATCCCCATGAGCGGGTTGTTGAGCTCGTGGGCGATGCCGGCCACGAGCTTGCCGACGCTCGAGAGCTTCTCGGCGTGGAGGAGCTGTTCCCTGAGCATCTTCTCCTGGGTTATGTCCCTTGCCACGTGGACCGATGCCCAGACCTCCCCCGCGTCGTTGTAGACCGGGAAGGTCGTCACCTTGTACGTCCCCTCGAAGACCATGTCGTCGACCTCTGCGTCGGCTATGGCCCCGGTCTTAAGGGTCCTCGAATGCGGACAGTTGCACTTGGGCTCCGAGCAGTTATAGAGGAGTTCGAAGCACTTGGAGCCTATGAGGTCCTCCGGCTGGGAGTTGAACTTCCTCGCCAGCGCCTTGTTTATCTTTAATATCCTGTAGTCCTTGTCGTGGATCGAAATCAAGTCCTGTATCGCGTCGAAAGTGGCTACCCATTCCTCTTTGCTCTTCGTGACGAGCTCGAAGAGTTTCTCGTTCTCATCGGCCCGCTTCTCTAGGGTATCAAGCATATTGTTGAAAGCTGAGGCGAGGTAACCGACCTCGTGCTCGGCCGTGACCTCTACCCTCTCGCTCATGTCCCCCCTTCCTTCGGCTATTCTTTTGATCACTTCCACGTTCTTCTGGATCGGACCGGTTATAGACCTCTTGATGAGGAGCGAAAGGAGCGCCGCGCCTATGGATATCGCGAGTATGCCGGAGATGACCCATTCGTTCCGGCCCTTCGCGAGTATGTGGTACATGTCCGCGAGAGAGGTCCTTATGACGAGTATGCCGCGCGCCCCTTCTGTGGCGTGGCAGGTGTTGCACTTGGACTTCTTCTCGATCGGCTGTAGATAGGTGAAGACCGGGTTCTCGGGGTCGGTCCTGTCTATGTAGTTGACCGCGCCGCGCTTCCAGTCCTTCCTGAAGGACTCCAGAGCGCTCCTGAACTCCTGGGTATTGACCCCCCGGGCGACGTTCTCGGGCTCATCCAGGTGGTCGGTGAGCCACTCGGGCTTGACCTCCCCGAACTCCTTCTTCACCTCTTCTATGGTCTTTAGGTCCTTGAACGCCTCCTCAACGCCGTTGCTTCTGACGATGTAAAGGGAATCTATCCCCTCACCCTTGCTCAAGGAGTTTATGAGGTGCCTCGCCATATCGGCCCTCTCCTCGAGCATGTCCTCGTATATAGCGCTCAAGATAGGCTGGGCCATGAACCTGCTCGCCCTGAGCTTCTCTTCGAGGAGTTCCTTTTCCTTGTTCTTGAGCTCCCAGTAAATGGAGATTATGACCCCGACGGATATGAGCCCGACGATGAGTACAAGGATCCTCGAATGAAGGCTTCTTTTGAGCATAAAAGGGCTTGAACGTGCCTTTCGGGCCTCGAGGCGCAACTCGCCGTTTTTATTGAGCTTCCGTGGAAGCATGCGCCGATGGCATAACGCCTCTTGCCGCTATTTCCTTAACTGGTATTTCTAGAATATCGGACGAATCGGCCTAACAATTAAGCGATTTTTAAGTTTTTTTTGGACCCTCCTTCCTTTTTAAGGCCGCCTCACTCCCCCTTAAGCCCCCTCATCATGAGCTCGAGGACGGCGTCCCTCGGGTCCTTTCCTTCGTAAAGGACCCTGCAGACTTCAGATGCTATAGGCATCTCTACCCCGTGCCTCTCGGCAAGGGCGCGTGAGGCGCGCGAGGTCTTTACGCCTTCGGCTACCATTTTCATTTTACCTGTAATTTCGGGTAGTTTCCGGCCGAGACCTATCTCGTAGCCGACGGTGTAGTTGCGGCTCAAGTGCCCGGTAGAGGTAAGTATGAGGTCCCCGAGGCCGGAGAGGCCTGAAAACGTCATTGGGGAGGCGCCCATCTTTACCCCGAGCCTCGATATCTCCGCGAGGCCCCTCGTGATGAGCGCCGCCCTGGCGTTAGAGCCGAGGGCGAGGCCGTCGCATATGCCCGCCGCTATGGCGATGACGTTCTTCAACGCCCCGCCGAGCTCGACCCCGATGATGTCGGGGTTGGTATAGACTCTGAAGTATTGCGTTGAGAAGGCCAGCTGGACCCTTTCCGCGGCCTCATTCGACCGGGAGGCGGCGCAGACAGCCGCCGGGAGCTTTACGGACACCTCTTTAGCAAATGTTGGGCCTGAGAGGACGGAGACGTCCCGATAGGGGGTGTCCTTGAGGACGTCCTCTATAATAGCGCGGGCGGTAAGGAGTGTGGTCTCCTCGATGCCCTTGGAGGCGCTTACTATTATCGCGTCTTTTTGTATGAATGGGCGGGCGCTGGAAAACACGTCCCTGAGGCCGTGGGAGGGGACGGCGCTCACGATGAACGACGAGCCGGAAAGGGCCTCTTCGAGAGAGGCCGTGGGGTTTAAGTCAGGGGAGAGCTTCACCCCCGGAAGATAGGGGACGTTCTCGCGCTCGCGCCTTATCGCGGACGCGAGCAACGGGTCCCTCGCCCACAGCATCACTTCAAAACCCTTCTGGGCGAGGATGTCGGCAAGGGTCGTGCCCCAGCTGCCTGCCCCGAGGACCGTCAGACGCTCCATTCTACGGCATCTCCGGCTGAAAAGGTACTCCAGCAGTCTCTGTAAGGTGCATTATCCGTCCGGGCCTGGGCTGAAGGAGGCTTTTATGCCTCCGCTTCGTCGGGGTCCTCTTCCTTCTCCGCGATGGGCGCGATGCCCGTGATCTGCTCGTCCTTCTCTATGTCCATGAGCTTTACGCCCTGGGTGTTCCTGCCTATTACGGCGACGTCCTTCATGGCTATGCGTATGATCTTTCCGACCGAGGTCGAGATCATGAGCTCGTCGGAGTCTCTCACCTTGGTCATGGCGCAGACAGGGCCGTTCTTCTCGGTTATCTTGATGTTTATGAGGCCGCTTCCGCCCCTGCCCTGCCCCCTGTACTCGTTGAAGTCCGTCCTCTTGCCGTAGCCGCGCTCGGTGACGGTAAGGACGGTAGCGTTCTCCTCGACCATCTCCATCGAGACGACCCTGTCGCCTTCGTCGAGCTTTATGGCGCGCACCCCTCTGGCCTGTCTCCCCATCTCCCGGACCTCGTCCTCGTGGAAACGTATCGCCTGGCCGAGCCTGGTGCCCAGGAATATGTCCTGCTTGCCGTCCGTTAAGCGGGCGGCGATGAGGCTGTCTCCTTCGTCCAGACTGACGGCTATGAGTCCGCCCGAGCGGATGTTCGCGAACGACATGAGGTCGGACTTCTTTATGACCCCGTGCGCCGTCGCCATGACTATGTAGTTGCTCTCGACGAACTCGCGGACAGGGAGGAACGCCGTTATGTGCTCGTCCTGCGCGACGTTCAGGATGTTGACTATCGCCTTGCCCTTTGCGGCGCGCCCGGCCTGCGGTATGTCGTAGACCTTCAACGCGTACGCCTTGCCCTTGTCGGTGAAGAAGAGTATGTAGCTGTGGGTAGAGGCGATGAAGAGGTTGGAGACGAAGTCCTCTTCCTTGGTAGTCATCCCGGTCTTGCCCTTGCCGCCCCTCCTCTGGATCTTGAAGAGGCTCGTGGGATTGCGCTTTATGTACCCGCCGCTCGTGATGGTGACGACCATGTCCTCTTCGGCGATGATGTCCTCGAGCGTTATCTCCCCGGCCTCTTCGACTATCTGCGTCCTTCTTTCGTCGCCGAACCGCTCTCTTACCTCTTTCAACTCATCCACTATGACGTCCATCAGGAGCTTTTCGCTCGCGAGTATCTCTTCGAGCGACTTTATGACCTTGAGTACCTCTTTGTACTCCTCGATAATCTTGTCCCTCTCGAGCGCCGTGAGCCTCTGGAGCCTCATCTCGAGGATAGCCTGAGACTGTGCCTCGGAGAGTTTGAAATTCTTTATTAGCCCGGCCTTGGCTTCCTGCGGGCTCTTGGAGGCGCGGATGAGCTTTATTACGGCGTCGAGGTTGTCGAGGGCTATCTTCAACCCCTCCAATATGTGGGCGCGCTCCCTTGCCTTTTTGAGGTCGTAGATCGTCCTCCTCGTCACGACCTCGCGCCTGAACTTGACGAACTCCTTCAGGAGCTGAAGGATCGGCAATACCCTCGGCTGGCCGTCGACGATGGCGAGGTTTATGATGCCGAAGGAGGTCTTCATCTGTGTGTGGAGGTAGAGGTTGTTGAGAATCACCTCCGCGACCTCGTCGCGCTTGAGCTCAACGACTATCCTCATCCCCTCGCGGTCGGACTCGTCCCGGACGTCGGATATCCCCTCTATGCGCTTGTCCCTGACGAGATCGGCGATCGACTCGATCAGCCGGGACTTATTCACCATGTAGGGTATCTCGGTTATGACTATCGCCTGGCGGTTCGTCCTCGGGTTCTTCTCGATGGAGGCCTTGGCCCGGAGCTGTATCACGCCCCTGCCGGTAGAGTAGGCGTCCCTTATCCCCTGCCTCCCGTTTATGAATCCGCTCGTCGGGAAGTCAGGCCCGGGGATTAGCTTCATGATATCCTTGAGCCCGGCCTCGGGGTTCTTTATGATGAGGATGAGCGCGTCTATGACCTCTGACAGGTTGTGGGGCGGCATGTTCGTGGCCATGCCGACGGCTATGCCGGATGAGCCGTTCACAAGGAGGTTCGGTATCGCCGCGGGCATTACCGTCGGCTCCTTAAGGGACTCGTCGTAGTTCGGGATAAAGTCTACCGTC
>JACREV010000263.1 GCA_016218095.1 Deltaproteobacteria bacterium
ATGGTCCATTCAAAGGACTCCGACGGCATAGTCCTGCGGTACGATTACAGGGCCTGGAGCGAGAACGGGTACGGCGGCGGACTCGGCTTCTCCGCGTTCGGATGGGATGACGGAGGCGGGGGAGACGATATAACGAACGCCTTTTCGCTCGACTACACCTTGAGAGTCGACCTCCTCGACCTGAGCTTCGGAGGGGCGTACATATCAGACGTGAACAGCATAAACGGGACCCATCTCAACTTCATATTCGGCGCGGGCGTGAATATCTGGAAGCTCCGCGTCCACTACACCCACTTCTCGAACGCCCACAACAAGAACAACCAGGGCTGGAACTTCCTCGGCCTCTCTATCGTTTTCTGATTAGCGTGCTATACTTACATGAGGCATTCGAGGTCCTCGCCGAAACAATACCTCCGAACGGATCATTCCCGAAAAAAGGCTCAAGCGGCAAAAATCCCCTTTTTGAAGCGAGGCTTTCCAGGATGCGGGCAGGCCCACTTCATAAAATACAATAAAATCAATCAAGTACACGCCCGCAGGGCCGTGGACCGGTTTTTGCGCAGTTATGAGTATTTATCTTAATGATAGCTTTAAAAAAACCTTTGAAATACTAAGAAAAATTTTATAAAATTAGTCTTACACATCTTTTGGCCTTGACAATTTTAAAATCGTATCTTCTTTCAAGCGTGCTTGAATTAACATATGAGTTTTAATCTTGTTGTGCGCATCAGCCGCCTTGTCGGCAGGGGCATATCGCCCCATCTCATCTTTTTTTCTTTTTCATAATGCTCGCTCCACGCGCCTATAACATGACGCAGAGAAACGCGCCCCTCCGCCCGGGATAATATATTCCTGTCCTCGAGAGGTCCGGGTCAAAAAATGCGAAGGAGGCTTCCTTATGGAATCAATCTTTCAGCGGTTCTTCAAATCAGGGGGGGTGGCGGAGACGGGACGAGACCTCCCGTATCTCGTCGATCAGCCCGAAGAGACATACTCCGGTACCAAAATAGAGCCTCTCAAGTTCGGGCTCCCGAAGGAGATAGACTCCATCTGCCCCGAGTGCATGGAGATAATAAAGGCCATGCTCTACGAGGAGGGCGGCAAGGTCTGGATATCCAAGACATGCGCGGAGCACGGGGACTTCAAGGACATATTCTACGGCGACGTCAACCTCTACTACCGTTGCGAGGAGCTCTGGTTCGGCGACGGCAAGGGCATAGAGGACCCAGCCATAAAGAAGGCGACCGTCTGCCCGAAGCAGTGCGGTCTCTGCAACATGCACATGAGCCACAGCGCGCTCCCCATCATGGACCTTACCAACAGGTGCAACATGACCTGCCCCGTCTGCTTCGCCAACGCCAACGCCGCCGGTTACCTCTACGAGCCGTCCTTTGAGGACGTCATGAAGATGCTCGACATGCTCGCAACACAGAAGCCCGTCCGCGCAAACCGCATCCAGTTCTCGGGCGGGGAGCCGACGGTCAGGCCCGACTTCCTCGAGATAATAAGGCGCGCCCGGCAGAAGGAGTTCGACTACGTACAGGTCAACACCAACGGCATAAAGATGGCGGAGTTCGAGTTCGCCGAGGCCGCACGGGAGGCCGGGGTCGACAACCTCTACCTCCAGTTCGACGGCCTTACCGACGACGTCTACAAGAAGACGCGCGCACGCGCTCTTATCGACGTCAAGATGGCCGCCATCGAGAACTGCAGGAAGTTGAAGATAGGCATAGTCCTTGTGGCCACCCTCGTAAAGGGCTTCAACGACCACCAGGTCGGCGACATAGTCAGGTTCGCGGCGAAAAACAACGACGTCATAAGCGGCATCGCCTTCCAGCCGGTCTCGTTCGTCGGCAGGTTCAGCCAGAGCCACAGGCTGGAGAGGCGCTACACCCTTGCCGACCTCGCGCACGACATCGAAAAACAGACCGGCTACATAGACGTCATGAGGGACTGGTTCCCCATAGGCGTCACGTCGGCCATTTCAAAGCTCGCCACTTCCTTGAGCGGCAAGCCCGCCTTCACGCTCTCGCTCCACCCTCACTGCTCCCAGGGGACGTACTTCTACATCGGGGAGGACGGGGCCGTTAAACCCATAAGCGAATTCATCGACATGCTCCCGTTCCTGAAAGACTTGATCGAGTTATCGAGGACCGTGAAGCCCTCGAGGTTCGACCTCCTCTCCAAGGTAAAGATACTCTACAGGCTCAAAAAACACTTCAAGGAGGAGAAGGCCCCCAAGGGGCTCACCTTCGAGAAATTCCTCAAAAGCCTCGAGGGATACCAGGACAGGAGCCTCAGGAAGACCCAGATGGGAGACAACGATTCGAAGGACCGTTTCCATTCAAACTTCTTCATAGCCGGGATGCACTTCATGGACGGCTACAACTTCAGCGTCGAGCGCGTGATGAGGTGCGTCATACACTACCCGGACCCGAAAGGCCGCCTATATCCGTTCTGCGCCTATAACGGGACCGTTTACAGGAAAAAGGTCGAGAGCAAATTCAAGCTCTCGCCTGAGGCGCTAAAAGACAAGATAATAGCCGAGGGCAGGCCCAAGGAGCTTGAGATTATCGCGAAGAAGATGGGGATATGAGCCACGGAGCGCCACTATAAATCTCCTCCCCCGGCAAGGGCGAGGGTGAAATCTTTTTCACCCCCACCCTATTGCGCTTTTATTCGGCACACTTTGCTTTTTCTTTTGCGCCCTGCCGGGCTTTTTTCGGCATGGGGGTTCGCTCCCGTCACCCTCCCCCTCCCCCGCTCGGCGCGGGGCCAGAGTTCTTCGGAAGCTATTGAGGTTAGGGTACGAATCACCTTCGATACGAACTTTGCCAGTCCGGCGAGGACCGCTCGCCCCTGAGTAAGCTTCGCGCC
>JACREV010000264.1 GCA_016218095.1 Deltaproteobacteria bacterium
ACCGTTTTGAGCCCGGCGTTTGCGGTATTCTCGACGAGTATCGAGAGCGCTTCCGAAAGAGGCGTCCCGGCGGACAGGAGGTTCGCGAGCTGGCGCGTGGCTATCGTCACGGCCTGCCCGGAAATTCTTGCGCCGAAGAGCCTTCCCCTGCTTGGGGCTTCGTCGACTGCGACCTCGGCCGGGAAGAGCCCGGAGCTCTTGATGAGCTGGACCGCCTCCCGGGGGCCAGCCGCGTCTATCGTGCCGCTCACACCCTTGCCGGAGGTGTCGTAAGCCCTGTACCTGAAAGACGGCATCAGTCGGCCTCGTCCCTCGTGACCCGTAAGACCTCTTCGAGGCTCGTTACACCTGCCGCCGCCTTCTCGAGCCCGTCGTCCATCATAGTCTTCATGCCCTTAGCCACCGCCGACCTCCTCAAGGTGTCCGCGTCCTGGTTTTTGAGTATCATCGGCCGCATCTCGGGGCCTGGGATCAGAAATTCGAATATCCCGGTCCTTCCGAGATAGCCGGTATCGAGGCACCTGTTACACCCCGTCGGCCTCCAGAGCCTCGTGGGACGGGTCTTGAAGAGGCGCGCCTCTTCGATCTCAGGCGCGTACTCCTCCCTGCACTTTTCGCAGAGTACCCTTACGAGCCTCTGGGCAAGGACGCCCGAGACCGACGAGGCGACGAGAAATGGCTCTATCCCCATGTCCACGAGCCTTGTCACCGCCCCGGCGGTGTCGTTCGTGTGGAGCGTGGAGAGCACCAGGTGGCCGGTAAGGGACGCCTGTATAGCTATCTCGGCGGTCTCCCTGTCCCTGATCTCTCCGACCATGATCATGTCCGGGTCCTGCCTGAGTATTGAGCGCAGGCCGCTTGCGAAGGTGAGCCCGATCTTCGGGTTCACATGTACCTGGCCTATGCCCTTGAGCTGGTATTCGACCGGGTCTTCGACGGTGATGATGTTCCTTGAGGTGGAGTTCACGCTGCTTATCGCGGAATAGAGGGTGGTCGTCTTTCCGGACCCGGTCGGGCCCGTAACGAGTATTATGCCGCTCGTCCTCGACAGGAGCGCCTCAAGGCAGGCGACCTGTTCGGGATTCAGCCCCAGGTTCGCGAGCTTTATTATCTCGCCCTTCCTGTCGAGGAGCCTCAATACTACCCGTTCCCCGTATGAGGTGGGGATGATCGAGACCCTGACGTAGATGTCTTTTCCCGCCACAAGGAGCCGGATCTTCCCGTCCTGCGGCAGTCTCTTCTCCGCTATATCGAGACCGGCCATGATTTTCACCCTGCTTACGAGCGCCTCCTGAATGGACCTCGGAGGCGTAAGCACCGGGTAGAGCACGCCGTCTACCCTGTACCTTACCTCTACCTCCTTCTCGTACGGCTCGATGTGGATGTCGCTCGCCCTGTCCTTTACCGCCTGGAAGAGGAGCGAGTTGATGAGCTTGATTATCGGACCCTCGTCGGCGAGATCTATAAGGTCCTTCGGCTCCTCCCATACGGTTGAGAGGGACTCTACCGTCTCCACGTTCATGCCTTCGATCACGTCCTGTGCCGAGCCCGAGAGCCTGTCGAAGGAACGGTTTATGGCGTCCAGTATCTGGGTCTCGTCGGCGAAGACCGGGCGCACGGGAAGCCCCGAGACGCGCTCTACCTCGACGAGCGCGAAGATGGACTTCAGCCCCGCTATGGCCACAATGAGGTGGCCGTCCTTTTTGCGGAGCGGCATGATGAGGTTCTTTTTGACAAAGGAGAGGGTGAGCTTCGAGAGTATCGCGGGGTCTATGTATTCGTCCTTTATTTCCCTTATCCTGTGAAAGCCCTTGTCAGTCGGTTCGAAAAGCTCTTCTTCCATCCTTCTTCCTTACTTCCCTTCGTTGTCCTTCTTGTCCTTCGGCGCATCCACGCCGCTCTTTTCCCTGAACTCGAGGTCCTTCTTGTTCCGGAGGTCCTCGAGCCCCTTGAAGTCCTCGATGATGTACGGGGTTATGAAGACGAGGAGGTTCGTCTTCTGGTTTGAGTCGGAGTCGGACTTGAAGAGCCAGCCGATGAGGGGCAGGTCCCCGAGTAACGGTATCTTCGTCGAGCTGTTCGAGGTCTTGTCCTGTATGAGGCCGCCGATGACGACCGTCTGGTTGTTCTTCACCACCACCATGGTCTTGGCCGACCTCTTCGTGGTTATAAGGTCGGATGCGCCGGCGACGGTGGTAGTGGAAATGGACGATATCTCCTGGTATATGTCGAGCTTGACGAAGTCGCCCTCGCTTATCTTGGGCTTTATCTTAAGCCTTATGCCGACGTCCCGCCTCTCTATCGACTGTATGATGGGCTCTCCTGTGGTGCCGGTGGCGGCCTCGAACTTGCTCAGGAAGGGGACGTTCTCGCCTACGACTATCTCGGCGTCCGAATTATCGCTCGTCAGTATGTGCGGGGTGGAGAGGACGTTCACCACGTTCTTGAAGTCAGAGAGGGAAAAGAGCGCGGCAAACCCCGGGGCCGTGAGGTTGGTGGTGGTCCCGTCCGAGTTGGTGACCGGGACGGTCACGAAGTTGCCGATGCCTCCCATGGTAAAGCCTGCGAGCCCCGTCAATACCGACTGGATCGTCGTGGTGTCGACGGACCCCACGCCTCCTATGGCCACCGGCGCGCCGTCTTTCTCGGCGGCTATCCTGAATTTGGTGCCGAGCTCGAGCGCCTTTTCAACGCTCACCTCCGTTATCATCGCCTCGACAAAGACCTGTCTCGGGCGCCTGTCGAGCTTCCGTATGACCTGCACGAGGTTCTGGTAGTCGGCAGGGGAGGCCATTATTATAAGGGAGTTCGTGGCCTTGTCCGGGGTTATCGATACCTTTCCGGTAAGCTCCTGCGAAAGCGCCGGGGGAGCTGTGCCGCCGCCAGGTTGCGGGGCGGCAGGGGCGGTCGTGCCGCGGATGAGGGAGTCGAGCACCCTGCCGAGGTCGTCGGCGTCGGCGTTCTCCAGATAGTATACGTTTATCCTGCTCGACGTCGCCGGGGGAGGGACGTCGAGGATCGTTATAAAGCGTCTGAAAAAGGCCCTCTCCGTCTCAGGGCCGGAGAGTATGACGGCGTTAAGCCTCGCGTCGGACGCGACCCCGCTCTCTCCCTCCGCCTCCGCGGGCCTCCGGCTTCCGCTCCTCCTCTGCTCCTCGCGCCGCAGTATCTGGACGAGGCTCTCCGCCTGCGCGTTCTGCAGGTATACGACCTCCGGCTCCCCGGCCTCGGGCGGGAGGTCGACGGTTGCGAGTATCTGGAGTATCTTTTCTATGTTCTGGGAGGTATCCACCACAAGGAGGGCGTTCCTCGTGCCGAAGGTCGAAACCTGCCCGTTCCTGGAGACGAGCGGCTGGATGACCGGGAAGGCCTCCTGCGTCGAGATGTATTCGAGCGGGATCAGGCGGACGATGTACTCGTCAGACCTGGCCTTTTCGTCTTCGCTTAAGACCCTCGTCCCGCTCTGCTTGACGAGAGAGGAGGGGATTATCTTGTACGCCTCTCCGGTCTGCACGACCGTGAAGTTCTTAAGCTCGAGAGCGGAGATAAAGAGGCTCAAGGCCTCTTCCTGCGTAAGCCTCGTAGGCGCGATTATCGTGACCTTGCCTTTGAGTGTTTCGTCATAGAGGAAGTTCCTGCCGGTGAGCTCGCTCATGATCTTTACAAGCGAGGATATCTCCACGTCCACGAAGTTGAGGGTTATCTTTCCGTTCGTCCCTTTCTGCTGGGCGATGGCGGCGTCGGACAAAAGGAGCGCCAAAACGAGAAAGAGGAGTGATATCCGTCTCATCATGTCCGTTCCGTCTTCTTGATTTAAGGTGAAGTAAAGGGGTTGTCCTGACGGCAGTGCGCGCATGATGATCGTCCGGCGCGCGCCCGCGGGGCGATTGAAAGAGATTATAGCACGAAAATTCCGGGGCCGTCGCTTCACCGCTACCTTATCTCGTAATGGAAGTTCATCTTTTTGCCGCCCCTGACTATGTCGAGCTCTATGCGGGTCTCTCCCTTAAGCCCTGAGAGTACCTGTACGGCCTTTTCGGGCGTGTCTATTGCGTAGCCGTTTATCCTCTTAAGGACGTCCCCGTTTTTGAGCCCCACGGCGTCGAATACGCCTCTCGGCTTTATTTCGGTGACAAGGAAGCCCTCGACCGCGCCGTTCGCCACCTTCGGGGTCATCCTCGCGTCCGTCAACATTGTGGAGATGTTGCTGAGCGAGTTTACGAGAGCCCCCTGGTCGATCACCCATTCGTTCTCGCCGAGCCTCTTGGACATGGGACCCGTCGGGCCGCCCGGTCCATGGCGCTCTCCGGGCTCCAGCGTCGGCCCTCTGCCCCCGGGGAAGGCCTCGCTTCTCTCAGGCAACGGCTCGTCCTTTATCGTGAACGAAACGTCCCGGAGCCCAACGGAGACGACCGCCTTGTCGAGCGTGACGGATTTGAGGAGCCCCGCCTCGAAGACCTTCTCGCCTATCTTGAATACGGACTGGGGAGAGCCGGTCTTTTCGAATATCGCGAGGCTTTTAACGCCCCTCACGAACGTGCCGAGGAGTTTCAAGTCCGCGAAGACCGGCGGCGCACTACCCGCTGACCCCGACGCATCTATCGGTTCGATAGGGACGAGCCTTCCCGTCTTCGACGGGAAGGCCGCGCTCTCGGCTATCGGCGCGTAGGCGAGGAGGTCCTTATCCGGCTCGCGGGGAGCGGTGTTGCGGGCGCCCGGCATCGCGGCCCTCCTCGGGGCGAGCGTGTACGCGAGGTAATCCCTGGCTACAAAGGCGGCGATCAAGAGGGAGAGAGCGAAGAGGAGGACGTTTACGGCCTTCAGCCTGTCTTTAAGAACCTGGAACATGCGGGGTTAGTGCCTGTCTTTCTTCCTGCGGGCGTTCAAGCGCGGCCCTTTTTACCTGAGAGGGTGGAGTTTACCAAGGCCCTCTTTATAGAGTGTTTTATCAGCTCCGAACGCGTCCTGATGCCGAGCTTCCTGAATATCCTGTTCAAGTGCGTCTTTACCGTGAGCTCGCTTATAAGAAGCCTCTCGGCTATCTCCCGGTTCCTTAGGCCCATGCCGGCGAGCGAGACTATCTCGTCCTCCCTGCCCGAGAGGATCGGCTTTTTTACGGCGTGAAGGCCCGTGACGAGGTCCTTTACAGCCGAGGAATCTATCCATGACTCGCCCCTGGCTACGGACCGCACCGCCTTTTTAAGCATCCCCGGGGTCGCGTTCTGCAGGAGGAGTCCGCTTACGTTCCGCTCGGTTACGGCCCTTACGAGGTTCTCGTGGCCGCAGTCGGTATCGAGGAGTATGAAGGCCGGGCCTTTCGCGGACTCGCGTCCGAAGGAGGCCTCAAGCGACCGGTAATCCGCGAGCACCACGTCGGAGGCGTTGAGGTCCTCGCGCCTTATGCGCCGGCAGGCGCTCGCGACAAAGGCGACCTCGACCGAGTCGTCGTCATCGAGGAGACGCTTGACGGCGTCCGAGAGGATGCGGCTGCTGAACGCGAGCATGACACGTATGCGCATGAAATAGCCCCGTAACGGATGCGAGTGGGTAGCCCTTTTTTTTTGAATCACCGCTCTACGGAAGATTCGGTCGGAAGCGACAGGAACAGTATGAGGACGGCCTGAGTTTTTACGCGCAGCGACGGGTCTCTCCCCGCCTCTCTCCATCAGGACCGGAACGCGGCACACGGATTCACCTCAAAATTGTATCAAGTTTTGGAAGGTTTTCAAGTGATATTTGTCCGGGCCCCGTTGTTAACCGGAAAATCTCGGCTACAATCTACTATGAGAAAGTGGGTCTCATTCCTCCGCGGGTGTCGTGGCGCGGGCTCGAGACGAGCCCCTCACCCGTCCCGGACAGACGGCATCACTCTTATCGAGCTCGTGGTAGTGCTCGCTATCATCGCCATAGCCGTAGCCGTCATTTACCCGAGGATCTCCGGTTTGGAGGAGGCGAGGCTCGAGTCCGACGCGAGAAAGATGGCGAGCCTCATCGGGTATTTGAGCGAGTCGGCCGCCTCCAGACGGATATATTATAAGGTGAGGTTCGGGCTCGACGAGGAGAGGCTTGATGTCGAGGTGTCGAGGGACGGCAGGGAATACTCAAGGGATCAGGAGTTCGGTTTTCTCGCGCTCTCGAGCGGCGTCTCCATCGAGGACGTCGCGACCCCGGAGGGCAAGACCGACGCCGGGGAGACGGAGGTCGTCATCCCGCCTGAGGGCGGGAGCTCGCCGTTCTCAGTGCATCTCAAGGCCGGGAAAGAGTTCATGACCGTCACCTTCAACCCCTACACGGAGAAGGTCGCCATTGAAAAAGGCTACTCCTGAGAGGGGCTTTACGCTCATAGAGGTCATGGCGGCGCTCGCCATCCTCTCGGGCGTCATCGTGACCTCGCTCGCCTCCGTCAACTATCACCTCGAGGCGTCGCTCCGGGCAAGGGAGATCGTGACAGCCACCATGCTCGGCAGGTACAAGGCCGAGGAGACGAGGCTCATGGGAGAGCAGGTGCAAGCCGAAGGCGACTTCGGCCCGGCGTTCGAGGGTTTCAGGTGGAAGACGGTAAAGACCACGGACGAGGCTACGGGGCTCAAACGCTACGAGATAGAGTCGATCGGCCCCGGCGGCTCGATCGTCTTCGTCATGTACCGTGAGGGGTAAGGGGTTTACGCTCATAGAGGTACTTATTGCTCTGGCCCTTGCCGCCGTGATACTCGCCTCCGTCTACGCCGCGTTCTTTTACATAGTAAGGGGGACGAAGGGGTCGGCTGAGGCGCTCGACGAGTATATCGAGACCGGGAGGGCCCTTGAGAGGATCGGAAGGGAAATACGGTCCTGCTACTACAGAGAGGGGAACCGGTTCACGTTTTTCGAGGGCGGAAAAAAAGGGGAGTCCTCGCAATTGAAGTTCACCTCCGCCTCAGGCGCGCCCTCGATCGGGAGCGGCCTCGCCTCTATTTCGTACTCTGTCGAGGAGACGGACGAGGGCGGGGCGCTCGTAAGGGAGGCCGGGGATACATATTCGGAAGAGAGGTTCAAGGCCGTCGCGATAGCCGATGTCGCCGGGTTCGAGGCATCGTTCCGTTCGGCGAGAGGCTGGGCAAAGGCATGGGACTCTTCCCTTGAGAAAAGGCCCCCTGACGCCGTGAGGATCGATGTCACGCTTAAGGACGGGAGGGTCTTGTCCGCGATATCAGAGGTGATGGCGAGGTGAGGGGAGAGGGCGGAGAGAGCCGGGGCGTAACCGGCGCGTCAGGGAAGGACGGCGGGCTCGCCCTTATAACCGTACTCCTGATAACGGCGATCCTCGTAGCCCTCACCGTCGAGTTCGCCTACAGGATATACATCGGGGCGGCGCGCGCCGGGAACTTGAGGGACTCATCCCGCGCCTCGCTCCTCGCCACCGACGGCGTGGTCATAGGTAAGTCGGGACTTGAAAAGCTCCTCGAGTCAAGGCCGAACCTTGTCATGGGCGCGGAGGGCCTTAAGTTCACCCAGGACCTCGGCGACGGACTCTCAATTGAGATAACCGTGCTGGACGAATACTCGAAGGCGTCGCTCCGGACCGTCTACGCCGCTACGGGCCTCTCTAATGAGAAGATAGAGGGCGTCTACTCGAGGCTCCTTGAAATACTCGGGCTCGATAACCGCCTTTCGGAGCCTCTTGCCGACTGGGTGGATGCGGACGACGACCCGAGGCCCTACGGCGCGGAAGCGCGGGAATACTCGTCGCTTAAGAACCCGCACGGCGTAAGGAACGGGTACGTCGAGGCCGCAGGCGAGCTCCGTCTCATTAAAGGATACTCAAGGGAGGTCATGAGGAAGATCGAGCCGTTCGTCTCGCCATATAATACGGACGGCCTTATAAACATAAATACGGCCCCCAAGGAAGTCCTTCTCGCCCTTGACGAATCGATGACGGACACGCTCGCCGAGGCCGTCATCGAGTACAGGGACGCTACACCTTTCAAGGACAAATCCGACATATTGAAGGCGAGGGGCTTCTCAACCATAGGCTACGCGATGCAGGATAAGATTACCGTCGAGAGCAGGGTCTACCGGATACGATCGAGGGCGAGGGCCGGGGACGCGGTAAAGGAGGCGGAGGCGGTGGTCAAGACCGGTGGGCCCATACTCTTCTGGAGCGAGTCCTGAGGATGGCAGGCTGTATCCTCATACTGGACCTTTCGAGCGACGCCTTGAGGGCTGGGGCGTTCTCGACGCGCTCTATCGAGCCCATCGATTTTACCTCGATCAGGTTCGAGCGCGGCGATGACCATTCCTTCACCCCCGCCATGAAGGGGGCGCTCGAGTCCGTTAAGAAATGGTCAGATGAAAAGGGGCTGAAACCGCTGAGGTCGCTCGCCGGCGTGAGCGCGACGAGCCTTTACGTAAGGATAATGCCGATACCTTTCGAGGACCGGAAAAAGATGGCCGAGGTGCTTCCGTTCGAGCTCGGGGGGCTCCTTCATATCGATGTCAAGGAGGCGGTCATCGACGGCGTGAACCTCGGGGACGGCAAGGCCCTTGCCGTC
>JACREV010000041.1 GCA_016218095.1 Deltaproteobacteria bacterium
GCGACGGTCATGAGCCGCCGCGCGCTCCGCAAATTCTTCGAGGAGCAGATAGAGGACGCTAAAAATAAAGGCGTGCTCTTCTCCCTGCACTTGAAGGGCACGATGATGAAGGTCTCTGACCCCATCAAGTTCGGACACGCCGTAACCGTATTTTTCAAGGATGTGTTCGAGAAGCACGCCGCCACTATAAAGGAGCTCGGGGTCGACCCCAACAACGGGCTCGGCGACCTCTACGCCAAGATCGCGAAGCTGCCTGAGTCCAAGAGGGCCGAGATAGAGGCCGACATCAAGGCCTGCTACAAGAGCCGTCCTGAAGTCGCGATGGTCAACTCTGACAAGGGCATCACCAACCTGCACGTGCCGAGCGACGTGATCGTCGACGCGTCCATGCCCGCCATGATCCGCGAGTCCGGGAAGATGTGGGGGCCGGACGGCAAGCTCCACGACACCAAGGCGGTGATACCTGACAGGTGCTACGCCGGCGTCTATCAGGAAGTCATAGAGGATTGCAAGAAGCACGGCGCATACGACCCCAGGACCATGGGGTCCGTGCCCAACGTCGGCCTCATGGCCCAGAAGGCCGAGGAGTACGGGTCCCACGACAAGACCTTCAAGGCCCCGGGCAACGGCGCCATCAGGGCCGTCGACGACACCGGCAAGGTATTGCTCGAGCAGACAGTTGAAGAAGGCGACATCTTCCGCATGTGCCAGGTAAAGGACGCGCCTATACAGGACTGGGTAAAGCTGGCCGTCACCAGGGCGCGCGCCACCGGCGCACCCGCCGTTTTCTGGCTCGACAAGAACAGGGCTCACGACGTAGAGCTCATAAAGAAGGTCGAGACGTACCTCAAGGACCACGACACGAAGGGGCTCGATATCAGGATCATGTCCCCGGTGGAAGCGACGCGTTTATCTCTTGAGCGCATAAGGGCGGGCAAGGACACCATCTCCGTCACCGGCAACGTGCTCCGCGATTATCTGACAGACCTCTTCCCGATCCTCGAGCTCGGCACGTCCGCGAAGATGCTCTCCATCGTCCCCCTTATGGACGGCGGCGGGCTCTTTGAGACCGGCGCGGGCGGCTCCGCCCCCAAGCACGTACAGCAGTTCCTCGAGGAGGGGTACTTGAGGTGGGATTCGCTCGGCGAGTTCCTGGCCCTTGGCGTATCCCTGGAGCACCTCGCCAACATGTTCAAGAACAAGAAGGCGCAGGTCCTTGCCGACACGCTCGACCAGGCGATCGGCAAGATACTCGACAATAACAGGTCTCCTGCCCGCAAGGTAGGCGAGCTCGACAACCGCGGGAGCCACTTCTATCTCGCTTTATACTGGGCTCAGGCCCTTGCCGCGCAGACCAAGGACGCCGAGTTGCAGAAGCATTTTGCCAAAGCGGCCGAGGAGCTTGCCGCGAACGAGGCGAAGATAATCGGCGAGCTCAACGGCGCCCAGGGAAAGCCGCAGGATATCGGCGGTTATTTCCACCCGGATCAGGCAAAGACGGCAAGGGCGATGCGTCCGAGCGCGACCTTGAACGCGATAGTGGACGCTATCAGGTAAAACTGGCGAGAAGAACGGCTGACTACCTGATACGGCGTATAAGGTAGTTTTGGTAATAGCTTGTTTTTATTGACAAAGGCTACATCTAAAAATTAGGTATTTTTTCTGAGGTCAAGGAAGGGCGGAAATAAAAAGCGCAGCATATATGTGAATATGTGAGCATTTTTATTTTCGCCCTGACGCAGTCCTTGCCGGACGGGCAAATCCGTATCGAACGGCTGAGATTTGATTTACACCAAAGGGCTCCGTTCGAGACTTTGGCCCTGCGCCGAGCAGAGATCTGGAAAAAGAACAATTTTTAGAGTAGCCTAAAAGAATAACGGAGGTAGTTATGCAGCTAACAGGCCTTCTCTGGGGGGGTAAGCTTTTAAAAAGGGTCGAGTTCCCTTGCGCGGAGGTCCTGGGCCCCGAGGCGAGCGTAGATGAGATAAAAGACCTCATCAAGAAGTGCGGCCAGGTATTCATAAAGCCCATATTCAAGGGCGGCGTGGGAAAGAAGGGTAAGGCAGGCCTCATCGGCAGGGCGAAGGATATAGCCACCGCGCTCAAGGAAAAGGAGCGGCTCTACTTCATAGAGCACGCCTTCGGAAACTCGATTGCCAAGGCGGACGGCGTGACCTTCGAGGGCGGCGTGCCCGCGGAGCACGAGGTATATTTTTCGATAAGCGACTCCACCCTCTACCGCGCCCCGACCATGACCATAACGCACCACGGCGGCATGGACATCGAGGAGCTCCCGAAGGACAAGATAAAAGAGGTCCCGTTCGACGCGTTGACCGGCCTCAAGTCCTTCCACATCTCGAACGCCCTTACCGAGCTCGGAGCGCCGAGCGAGATAATAAGCCCGCTCGTGCAGAACCTGCCGAAGCTCTGGACGCTCTACAACAACTACGGGATGTCGACGCTGGAACTTAACCCCATAAGGATGTCCCCGGACTCCAAGGGCAGGCTTACGCCTGTCGCCTGCGACTTCAAGGGCTCCTTCGACATAGACAACCCGGCATGGAAGAGGCTTGAGATCCCGGCGCACCTCTTCGCGTCCGACTATTCCGAATTCGAGCAGGAGATAAACCAGCTCCGCACCTACCAGGGGCAGAGCGACGTCTTCGTCATGAACCCGAGGGGGACGATAACCGCCCCGACCTTCGGCGGCGGCGCGAACGCGCTCGTGACCGAGCTCCTTGGCGAGAGGGCGACGATATCCTCCGACTTCGGCGGCAACCCGCCCTATGAGAAGATGTTCCAGATCTCCAGGATAGTCTTCAAGTACTGGCTGAAGCAGTCGAACGTCCTCTTCATCATCGGCGGCAAGGCGAACAACACCGACATATACGAGACATTCAGGGCCATGGCCGACGCTTTGAAGGACTTCTTCCACAAGAACGGCCCGACCCCGCTCTTCGTAGTCGTGGGCAGGGGCGGCCCGAACCTCATAAGGGGCATGGCCTACATGAGGGACACGCTCGAAAACCTCAAACTCCCGTACAGGATATTCGGCCACGACTCCGCCATGAGCGAGGTCGTCAACTACGCCCTCTCGGTCGATAAGTGGATGGAGAGGGAGGGCAGGGCCCTTTTCGCGAACTCGAACCCGGCCTTCGCGGCCTCCGCGAAGCAAAAGGCCGGGGTTTAACCTCATAAAAAACACAAACGAGGACGACCATGCATAAAGAAGGCGTAAAGAAGTTCCCGTACTACGTCGGGATAAACTCCCTCTCCGAGATAGCGACGAGGGAGGACAGGGTATGCGTCTTTAACATACTTGGAAACGAGTCCAAGACGGTCACGCCCGTAAGCCACATCTACTCGGGCGGCAACGTGGTCTTCGGCACGAGCCCCGGGCGCTCGGGACAGTTCCTCGAGACAAAGGCCGGGAACATCCCGGTCTTCAACTCGGTAAGAGAAGGCATAAAGGCCGGGCTCAAGTTCAATACCGCCGTCATTTATCTGCCGCCCTCGGGCGTCAAGGACGGCGTCGCCGAGGCGGTAAGGCACAACCCGGACCTCAAGAAGGTCGTCATCTTGACCGAGAAGGTCTCGGTCTACGACGCCAGGACCATAAGGGCCATCTGCCAGGCGAACGGCGTCGACGTCTTCGGCGGCAACTGTCTTGGCGTCGCCGACGCCTGGAACAAGGTGAGGATAGGAGGAGCGCTCGGAGGGAACAAGCCCGAGGAGTCGCTCGTCAAGGGCTCTATCGCCTTATTCTCGAACTCCGGCAACTTCACGACGACCATCGCCGTATACCTCCTCACAAAGGGCTGGGGCACGACGACCTCGATCTCGAGCGGAAAGGACGTCTACATCCACTACGCCCCGAAAGAGTTCTTCCACGCCCTCGACAACGACGACAGGTCGAAGGCCGCGGTCATCTACACCGAGCCGGGCGGGTATTACGAGCACGGGCTTGAGATAGGGAAACCCACCGTAGCCTGCGTCGTGGGCCGTTGGAAGGCGCGCCTCACAAAGGCCTGCGGCCACGCAGGGTCTCTGGCCGGGACCGGCGACGACGCGAACGCCAAGGAGAAGTGGTACATGGACTACTTCGGCGTGAACGGCATTTACACGCCGCAGACGCCGATAGCCTCGAAGAAGGGCGCGGTCGTCACGAACATCGCGTACATTCCCGAGGCGCTCACCAAAGTAATGGAGCTTAACGGCGTAAAGCCGGACTTCGAGGCAAAGGGCGACCTATCGCTCAAGTGCTGGTTCGCCTCGAACGCCTCCATACAGGTCCCGAAGGAGCTCGATTTCCAGGCCGTCAGGGCGGTCTCCCCCTATGACGAGCAGATAGACCACATCAACAGGCAGATAGGCGCTCAGTTCCCGAGGCAGGCGATGAAGGACGCCTCTGGCGTCTCCATGATGGACCCGGCGACCCAGGTGACGAAGCTCCACAACGTTTCTATTCTCGACGCCTCGAAGCGCTCACTTGAAGAGAACCTCGTCTTCTCGCTTTTGAAGAAGTACCCTTCGGAATACGAAAGGGCGCTTGCGAACATCGCCTTCAACGCCTTCCTCAACCACAACGGGGACCCTGCAACGGTCGCGGCAGACGCGGCCAGAGAGGCCGAGAGCTCGCCGAATACGGTCTTGTCCGCCGCGGTATCCATAATCGGCAGGGGGAGAGTAAAGGGCGCGATAGAGGCGTCAAACACCCTCCTCGAGCTCTTCCAGACCTCAGGGATGGTCTCGCCGACCGAGGGCTTTGATCACTCGGCTGTCTTGAAGTCGATGCCGGCTGATGCGAAGAAGTCGCTTGCCGCCTCCAAGGACGACAAGCTCGCAAAGACCGTGTTGAAGGCGATGGACGCGCAGAGCGAAAAGTCCGTCTTTATCGAGCTTGTGAAGGACGCCGCGAACGGCAACCCGTCGTCGGACGCCCTCATGGCCGCGCTCTGGATGACGCTCGGCTGGGAGCCGCTTGTAAGGAGGTCCATATCCAAGGTCACTCTCACGGCGCTACCGTGGTACTCCCGCATATTCTCGTCCTTTGTCGGATGCAGTGTGCCGGCCTCCAAGCACGCCAAGGACGCCTTCTGCGGCATAAAGAACGACGACCTCCTCAATAACTGGACCTTCACCGACGCGGCGTTCCTCGCCCTCATCGGCAGAAAGCCGGATGAGAAGGAGCGGTTCGAGTTCTCGATGCTCCTCGGGCTCATCATCTCGAACGGCCCCGGCACCATTTCCGCCCAGGGTTGCAAGGGAGGGGTGAGCTCCGATGGCCCCGAGGACCCGGCGAGGGTGCAGATAAACAAGGCCTTCATAGGCTTCCTCACGCACACGGGGTTCGCCCACGGCGGCAACGGGTACGAGGCGATAGCCTTCCTCATCGAGCGGTTCAAGAAGACGGGTCTCAAGGACCCGTCAGCCAAATCGCACGGCTTGAACTTGAAGGCCATAGCGGACGAGTACGCTAAATCGTACGCCAAGTACAAGGCCGACCAGAAGGCCTTCGGCAACATCGAGTACCTCAAAATCCCCTGCGTCAACCACCCGGTATTCAAGGGCAAGGAGGTCAACTTCGACCCGAGGGAGAGGTTCGTCTCCGCCCTCTTCGAGGAAAAGGGGATATACAACGTGTTCCTCGATTTCTACCAGAACCTCGTACGCTCGCTCTTCGATGCGAAGGTGTCGTCGAACGTCTACTGCGTCAACGTCGACGCCGTAATAGCGGTCATCCTCCTCAAGGTCGTCTGGGACGCGTTCAACTCCGGGAAGATGACGGATAAGGAGGTCGAGTCCGCGGCCTTCACGACCTTCCTCTTCGGCAGGATGATAGGCTGCGCCGCAGAGATAGACGACCACATAAACAGGGGCCGCAACATGGACACCAGGACCGCGGCCTCGAAGTGCACGTTCGTGGGTTAGATCCCGGATTCCCCCGGCTCCAGAACGGTTCAGAAAGACAAAACGCCCGTGGCGACAGCGCCACGGGCGTTTTTATTTGTGTCCTTGGCAAGGCCCTGTCATTTTAAGGCCTTCCAGAAGCCCAACAGACCGCCGCCCCAGCCCCCGACCCTTTCGGCCCTGGAAAATCCAGACTCAAGCATCATCTCTCCGATCCTGCCTTTTACCTGAGCCTCGGTAAACGGCCAGAAAAGGAGCGGCCAGAGGACTACCCACCAGGCTTTGTTTGTGGGCCTGTCCACGTCGACAAGGACAAGTCGGCCGCCGGGCTTAAGCACGCGGAGCGCCTCTGAGAGGCATTTGTCCTTCAGGTCAGGGGGGAGGTGATGGAGCATAGCGCTTGAAAGGACGCAGTCAAAGCGGTTGTCTTCGAAATCGAGGGCTTCAGCGACCCCCAGCCTGAACTCCGCCCGGCTACCCTCCTCAATGGCGTTCTTTCTCGCGACCTCTATCATTTTTGCGGCGGGGTCTATGCCTGTAACGCGTCCGGCTGGCCCGACAGAGTCTGCCGCAAGCCTTGTCAGCACCCCCGTGCCGCAACCGATATCCAGGACGCTCTCTCCCACGTTTAAGCCCGCATAACGAATCGTCTGCCGCCTGAATGCCCTTCCGAGGCCTATCATCGGACAGTACCTGTCGTATATGGGCGCGAGGACGTCGAGCGGCATGCCGCGCGTAGGGAGGGTCTCGGGCGAAAGGCCCCGGGGATGGCGGAACACCTTTACTATGCCGTAAAAGATCACTCCTGGGCATACGAGGAGAAGGGCGATCAGGACCGCCGTCCAGAGGGTGAACCCGAGGAGCGTGAATATCCACGCGGCAAGGGCCGCCATAAGAGGAGGGCAGAGCCAGACGATCTTTTTCACTTTTATTCGACCTCTATCTTGAGCGCCTTAAGTGTGGCCGAGTTGGCCACGACTGAAAGCGAGCTCAATGCCATCGCGGCGGCCGCGATTATCGGGTTCAGAAAACCGAGCGCCGCGATCGGGATGCCGATGGAGTTGTATATGAAGGCCCAGAAGAGGTTCTGCTTGATCTTCCGCATTGTGGCCCTTGAGAGCCTTATCCCGGCGACGACGTCCCGGACGTCATCCCTTACAAGTATTATGCCCCCGGTCTCCTTGGCTATGTCCGAGCCGCTGCCTATGGCTATGCCTATCTCCGCCTGGGCCAGCGCTGGTGCGTCGTTGATACCGTCCCCCACCATGGCAACGGCCTTGCCCGCGGCCTGCAGCCCCTTTATTACCCCGGCCTTCTCGCCGGGGAGGACGTTAGCTATCACGTTCCCTATGCCGAGCTCGCCTGCTATGGCCCTTGCGGTCCTTTCGTTGTCGCCGGTGAGCATGACGACCTCGATACCTTCTTTTCTGAGGGCCGATACCGCGGATAAGGAGCCCTCCTTCAGCGTATCCGCGACCCCGATAATACCGAGGGTCCTGCCGCCCTTTGCGATGATCATCGCGGTCTTGCCCTGCTCCTCGAGTCCGCTCAACCGGTCTTCGATGGCCTTTGTATCGATTCCGAACTTTTGCATGAGGCGTCTGTTGCCGAGAAGGACCGTCTCTTTATCGTAGATGATCTTCACGCCGTGGCCAGGCACGGCCTCGAAGCCCTCGGGGTCGGGAATGTCCTGCCCCTTCATCCTTGCGGCCTTTACTATCGCCTCCCCGAGCGGGTGCTCAGAGCCCTTCTCCGCAATCGATGCGAGCTTAAGGACCGCGTCCTTATCGCCTTCGAGGCTTACGATGTCGGTTACAGAGGGCTCGCCCTTCGTGAGCGTCCCCGTCTTGTCGAATACGACGGTATTGAGCTTCTGGGCCCTCTCGAGGTACTCGCCTCCTCGTATGAGTATCCCCGCCTCGGCCCCCTTTCCAACGCCCACCATGAGCGCGGCAGGCGTGGCTATGCCGAGGGCGCAGGGACAGGCGATGATAAGGACCGCTATGAAGCTCAAGAGCCCCTGGGGGAAGTCCCCGATGGCCCACCACCCGAAGAAGGAAAGAAAGGCGATCGCGACAACGGAAACCACGAAGTATCCCGAGACCTGGTCGGCTATCCTCTGTATGGGGGCGCTTGAGGCCTGCGCCTCCTCGACCATCTTTATTATCTGGTTCAATGTGGTCTCAGAGCCGACCCTCTTTGCCCTGAACTTGAGGAGGCCGACCTTGTTGATGGTCGCCCCTATTACATCGTCCCCGGCCTTCTTCTCGGCGGGAATGGATTCTCCGGTTATCATCTTCTCGTCTACCGCCGATGCGCCTTCGACGACCACGCCGTCCGCCGGTATCTTCTCTCCGGGCCTTACGACCACGATGTCGTCTATCTGCACCGTCTCGGCAGGGACCTCCATCTCGATGCCGTCCCTTATTACGCGCGCCGTCTGGGGTTTCAAGTCCATGAGCTTGCGCACGGCGGCAGAAGACCTCTTCTTTATTATTTCTTCCATATATTTGCCGAGGAGGACAAAGGCGATGATGACGGCTGAGACCTCGAAATAGACGTCCCGCTCCTCGACCTTGACCGGAAGCGCCTCAGGCGCGAAGATGACGGCGACCGAGTAGAGGTACGCGACCGTCGTCCCGAGGGCTATGAGGAAGTCCATGTTGATCATCTTGTTGCTGACCGCGTTGTAAGCCCCCTTGTAAAAACTCCAACCTCCGATGAACTGCACCGGGGTGACGAGGATAAAGAGCCACACGCCCCACGTGAACCAGGGGAGTTGGGGTATCGGCGCCCATGTGAGGATGGTCGCACCGGCGGCGAGGCCGAGGAAGAAGGCGGCCCTCAAGAGGGCTAGTACGAGGACGCCGAAGAGGGCTATCGAGACCCTCTTTTTCATCTTCCTCAACTCCTCTTCAGGGGCGACGAACGTCTTAAGACACCCGTCGCTGCAGAAGTAGTAGGCCCTGCCCCCCATCTCTTTCTTGAGCGACTTGCGCTTCTCGACGACCATGCCGCAGACAGGGTCCTTGGCGGTATCCGTCGCGCCGCTGGATGCAGGCGTCATGCCCCTGTGCCCCTGGGCGGCCTCTTTAATCTCCGCGCCGAGAAAAGACCCGGGATCGGAGTCAAACCGCTCCTTGCACTTGATAGAGCAGAAGTAGACGGCCTCTCCCTTATATTCGCTTTTTCCGGCGGACTTTGCCGCCTCCACCGTCATGCCGCAGACCGGGTCTTTTGCCATTACCTTGACGCCTCCAGTGGAAAAACTTGCAGGACCTTTATTACAAAGTATATCTCGTTGAAAAAAATCCTATTTGCCGGTTTTATTCCGCAGATCGAATTTGAATACCCGCTCGTCCACGCCGGCTACACCCTTTACGACAAGATCGAGCGTCTTTGCCGAAGCCGGGATGGCATCTTTGAACTCGAGAAGCGCCTCCCTGTGGTGGCCGGAACCTTTCTCGGTTACCGCCTGAGGCCTGTACTCATTGCCCGCGTCATCCCGCAGGACGACAATATCTTCGAACCTGTATCCTTCCAGGTCCGCCGTGTGCGTATCGAGCGCGACAAGGAAGACCGGCCCCTCCTCCCCGGGGTTCTTATATACGGCCTTTACGGTGACGCCCGCCGCCTCGGTCTCCTGCGCAAGTCCCCGGGCCTCTGTCCTCGCCTCCTGCTTATTCATCCCACCCATCTGCCCTCCCATATGCTTTTCCATCTGGTCCATCATCTGGGCAAAAGACGGGGACGCCGAGATAAGAAACAGGCCTGCGATAACTGCGATCAGTCTGAACATAACCCCTCCCTTTCGTACTACCGGTTTGAGAACATGTCTTTCAGCAAAAATGCCGTCGCGGCCGCGATCCCGAGAAGGACGAGCGCTACCCCCGGCCCGGCTATCGTCGTTACAGAGGCCTCGGCGGCATCTATCCCGAGGGAAGGGGTCCTGTATCCCATTATAACCCATGCCAGCGGATATATGAGACCTCCAAGCCCGGTCGATATGGACGCGATCGTCTTTATCCAGGTCTTCGCGGAAGTGTGCGCCATGATGAGCGAGATCACGACGGTTGCGAGGCCAAGCCCCATTGCGTGCAGGTGTCCCCTTACAAGGCGCGTATGGGCGAGGGCCATTACAGGGTTTTCGTGTACGCCTTTTTGTGCGGACGCACCGTCTCCCTTGGCCGCATTATTATGCCCATCGCCTCCGTGGGTATGGCTGTGGGTCTTTAAAACAGGTTTTTGTCCTGAAGGCTCGGCGTGTCCCGTTACGGCGGCTTCCACGCCGGTCCTCTCGATTGCCGCGGCCCTCTCCTCGAGGCTTGCATGTATCCTCTCATGGCCGAGTACGAGCCAGATGGCCCAGCCTATCCCGAAGACGAGTCCGAAGAGTCCGAGCAGCACCCCTATCCTTACCGGTCTTATCGCTTCACGCATCAATTGCCCTCCGTCAGTTTTTTATTCATGATGGCGTCCTCCATGCCCTTCCTCGTCTTTCTTTTGAGTATCTTCATCCTTTTTTGGCCTTCCGTGTCCGTGCCCGCCTCCGCAACAGCCCATCCCTCCTCCGCCCCGGTGCATGAGGAACATGAAAACGACGACAACGATGATCATGAGAATCGTTCCGTAATCCATACGCGCCTCTTTTCAGCAAGTTTTACGGTCCATTTGAGTACTTTTATGACTTGGAGGCCCTTATCCGGGGTATGAACATCGGGACTTGCTCCCTGTAAGACTTGTAAGCGTCTCCGAACTCCCGCTCCATCTCTTCCTCTTCCCTTTTTGAGAGCCTGTAGTACGCGATAATAAGGACCGGCCACATCAAGACAGTGATTATGGTCGGCCATTGGATAAAAAGCCCGATGGTCACAAGAAACAGCCCTGAATACTGAGGGTGGCGCATATACCTGTAGGCCCCGTCAGTGACAAGTCCGCCCTTTGCCCCGTGGACTTTTCTCCAGCCAGAGGCCATCAGCATGAAACCGGCTATAATAAGGCCGTCGCTCACAAGATGCACTCCCGCGAGCATAGTAGACCCCCCGCCGAAGAATGTGACCCAGAGGTGCCCGCTCGCGTGCGCAAAGGGGTTCAAGGCCGGGTAACCGGCCCCGAGCACAGCCGTCAAAATGTAGATGGTTAATGGAAAGCCGTACATCTCGGTGAAGAGGGCGACGATAAAGGCGGTAGTTACTCCCATGGAGCGCCACTCCCTCTTCCTGACAGGCGTTAAGAAGCTCATTATAAAGAAAAGGAAGAGGATGACGTTTACTGCGACAAGCGTCCAGAGCCCGTAGGCGTATGAGAGGGAGTCTCCATGCATATAAGCCTCTGATCTGTGGCTACCTCTAAAAATTGTTCTTTTCCC
>JACREV010000266.1 GCA_016218095.1 Deltaproteobacteria bacterium
GGTCGACTCGGGGTAGCGTCTCTGCTCTTCAAGAAGAAACTTCGTAAGGGGTGTCCCGGTAGCCATTCAGCCTCCTTGGAGATTTTTTTTGGCGGAATAAAATGAGATGAAAGGGATGCGCGATGAGAGAACAAGGATATTTTACACAATTTTATGGAAAATGCACCTGAAAGATAAAAAAGGGCGGTGCCGGAAAGGCACCGCCCTTTTTTTAGTTTTCGACTTGCGGGACTAACGGGCCGGCTTCCAAGGCGCTAATACGCCGAGCCCTCAAGCCCCTTTGGAAAGGTGAAGTTTTTGAGCTCCGTTACTTCAAATAGCCCAGGGTACTTTTCGTCCTCGAGGAGTATCCTCTTCACATTCCCCTGCCAGAGCGAATAGAAGAGCTCCTTCTGCTCCTTTGTCGCTTTACCCCTGAGTACCAGCGGCACGAGGTCGTTCATCCTCATGTCGCCGGGCAGGGCCTGCGGGTTGTAGACGACCTGGACGGCCTTTCCATTGTCCTCCCTCTGGAAGATGAAGGTATTGAACTGGACGTCCTTCGAGTCGAAGAACAGCTTGTTGTTCCTGCCGTAGTTGCCGCCGAGGCCCTTAAAACCCGTTGAGCCGGAGGCGCCGGTTATAAGCGAGATGACGTGCGACTGGGGGCCGTATGCGAGGTCTCCTGGCCCGCCCTTTATAAGGACCCTTATCTCGCCCCGGACAGGCAGGTCTCTGCCGTAAAGGGCCTTAAGCGCCTTGGCTGTCAGTTTGTATGCCCCTGATACCGCCGGGCAGGAGTGGCCCGCCACAAGGACCGCGTCCGTGTAGTTGAATACAAAGGGCTCGCCTTCGTCTTGCGCGCCGAGCACATACGCAAGGGGCTCGATGAGCTTTATGGGCTCGACCTCTTCAAAGAATCCCTGACGCCATGAAGTAGAAAGTCTGGACATTATATTTAAACTCCTCGGTAGTTTTAAGTTTGTGAAATCTACTGAAAAAAGCCTGTCTAAAAAGATTAACAAATCCAACAAGAAAGTCAAGCTGTTGTTTTAAAAGGCTTTTTCCACCACTCCGCTTTTCGGTACAGGCTCAAGCAGGTTTTTGAGCAATCGCCCTGCCCTTACCTTTACTGTTGGATAACTCTTATCAGACCTCCTCCCCTCCTGAGCTTTACTTTGAGATCTTTAAGGTCTTTGACCATATTACCGATAAGTTTATAAATGAAATACGAAACAAAGTCACTGATAAATATCTCTTTTCGTGCTTTTTTAGGAGGTGAGGGGCGGTTTTTTTCTCAGGCCGCCCAGAGGACCGCCCCAAGGTTTTGTTATATTTTTTTCTCTTGACAAATTTTTATTTAGACTCTAATATAAATTTAAACTTGTTATAAGAATAAAAATAACCTTAAAGGTGCTTTCATATAAGCTCAGGCTTTTTATAAAGAGGAGTTTAGAAAAGGGTGGGGATAAGGACGCCAGAGCTATTGGCAAAGATAGACATACCAAGGCAAAAGCTCTACTACCTTGAGCAGAAGGGCTTTATCAAGCCCCAGAAGACGGTCATCGGTGAAAAGGAGTTCCGGGAGTACTCCGAAGAGGATGTGAAGAAGGTCGAATACATCTGGAAGTACCTGAAAAAAGGGTTCAAATACAAGATAGCCTTTGAAAAAGCGATGGAAGAGATGGCGAACCCGCAGTTGAGTTTCACAAAAACCGAAAAACCCACTCAGGGGTAGGAGGAGATCCGAATGGAAGGGCTGTCGATAAGCTCTGAGCCGCCCAGTTGTAATCCCGCGAGGAAGTACAAGACAGAATTAGCCGAATATATAGAGGAGCCTGGCTCGCGGCCAGAGTGCTGGTACGACTGGAAATGGCAGCTTAAGAACCGTATCACCTCCCTTGACGTGATACGGGACCTCATCCCGCTGACCCGGAGGGAAGAGGAGGGGATAAAGAGGGCCAAAGGCAGGCTCGCCATGGCCGTCACCCCGTACTTCTTCTCACTCATCGACAGGAACGACCCCAGGTGCCCGATAAGGAAACAGGCGATCCCGCGCCTCGAGGAGTTCAGCGTCTCCTCCTGCGAGATGATAGACCCGTGCGGAGAGGACTCACACTCGCCGGTCCCGGGGCTCGTACACAGGTACCCGGACAGGGCGCTCCTCATCGTCACCGACTCCTGCGCCATGTACTGCAGGTATTGCACGCGGAAACGCATGGTCGGCGAGGAACACCCGCCCATGCCGACCGACCGCTTCGAAGACGCCTACAAATATATCAAATCAAAAAAATCGATACGCGACGTCCTCATCTCCGGCGGCGACCCGCTCATGATGAAGACAGAGGTCCTTGAGAGCTACATCTCGAAGCTCCGCTCCATCCCCCACCTCGAGATTATAAGGATAGGCACGAGGGTCCCTGTCACGCTCCCCATGAGGGTGAACGAGGAGCTCGTCTCGATGCTCAAAAAATACCACCCGCTCTATCTCTCGATACACTTCTCGCACCCGAGGGAGATAACCCCCGAGGTCGTAAAGTCCTGCACCATGCTCGCCGACGCCGGCATCCCGCTCGGCAGCCAGACCGTGCTCTTGAAGGGCGTGAACGACAAGCCGGCTGTCATGAAGAAGCTCATGCACGAGCTCCTTAAGGTACGTGTGCGCCCCTACTACGTCTACCAGTGCGACATGGCGATGGGCACAAGCCACTTCAGGACCCCTGTCTCCGTAGGCATAAACATCATCGAGGAGCTACGCGGCCACACGACAGGCTACGCTGTCCCGACTTTCGTGGTCGACGCCCCCGGAGGCGGCGGCAAAATACCGGTCGCCCCGACATACATGCTCTCCCAGGCAAAGGGGAGGGTGACCTTGAGAAACTACGAGAACAGGATATTCAACTACATAGAGCCTGAATCTTAAGCCCCGCCTCCTCAACGCCCCCTCCCGTCCAACGGGAGGGGGCGTTTTCATTTCCGTAATTGTTCGTGGTGTCCCTCATGACCCTTTTTACCCTTACCGTAAGTAATCCATATGACCATATAAGGCATAAGTCTGCTCTCAAGGCCATCACGTCGAGTTTATCTGTCTTGCCAGGAAATCCGTTATTTTTCGTTTCAGCGGCCATTTTTTGCGCAATAAAGCAAAAAATCACTTTACATTTACGAAATTAATGCTTTAATAGGGTTTAAAAACATCCAGCGACCGGCAACTTTCGGGAAATTATCTGAGCCGTCAGATACTTGCTTTTTTGCGTAACCATCAGGAGCCGCATGACGGAGAAGCTCAACCCCCAGCTCATACGCGAATACCTGAAACTCAGGCAGAAGGTAGGAGAGCTGGAGCTCTACAGGTCCGAAGCCGCGAAGACCGTCGATAGCCTTAAAAAATTCAAGGCCCTCTTCTACGACTCACCCGACTTATCGATCGTCTGCAGTAAAGAAGGCAAGGTCCTCTTCATAAACGAAGTGGTCGAGAAGCTCTCCGGCGCGACATCGGACGAGGTCTACGAGGAGGGCCTCCCTGCGCTCTTCGACGAGGAGGACCTCGGAAAGGCCTCGAGGGCGTTCTCGTCGGCGCTCCGGGGCGAGAACATCCTCGTGGAGTTGACGTTCAAGCACAGCGGCCTCGTCTCCGAGTTCAAGGGGTTCCCCATGAGGGACGATTCCGGCAATATCACGGGCATCATGGCGGTAGCGAGGGAGATATCGTCGAGGAAAAGGACGGAGGAGGAGCTTATAAAATACATGCACCTCCTCGAGGAAAAGCTCCACAGGCAATCCGTGGGTCTAAGGTCGCTCGAGGAGAGGCTTAAAGAGGAGACCGCGTTTAAGGATTCGCTCGCCAGGGCGCTCAATGATAACGAGCTTAAGTACATGCAACTCGCGGACTCCGTAAGCGACGGGGTGATCGTCCTTGATAACGACGCGGCCATACGGTACGCCAGCTCCAGGGCCGCCCTTCTGCTCGGCTACGGGCCGGGAGAGCTTTCCGGCAGGAGTTGCCGCGCGATATTGCCGGGGGACAAGGCGCTGCTCTTCGAGAAGATGTGCAGGGTAATGGACCCTGTCCTCGACTTTTCACAAAAGAAGGCCCCCCTTTTGCACAAGTGCGGCAAGGTGCTGGAGGCTGATATAAGGTGCGTTGCCTGCGAGGTAGCCGGGAGGAGGTCGGTTCAGCTCATAGTCAGCCCGCAACCCGCCCCGAAGGCCGCGGGGGCCGAGCTCAAAACGCTCCTTGCGGCCATAGAGCACAGCGGGAGCCTCATCTCGATAACGGACATCAACGGTCTCCTGGAATACGCGAACACGACGTTCCTTAAAGCGACCGGCATTGAGAAAGGCTCTTTCCTGGGCCGTCACATAAAGACCATCTCCACCGCCGCCAAGCCTGAAGACAACGACGACCTCTGGCTGACGGTCCTCGAGGGGAGCCCCTGGCGCGGGGTTTTGAGGACGAGCGCGAAGGACGGAGGGGTATTCTTCAGCCCAGGCCTCGTAGCGCCGATAAAGTCCGACGACGGGGATATCACCCACCTCGTATGCGTGCAGGAGAACGTCCCGGAAGGCCCCAGCGTGACAATGCCCTCCAGATA
>JACREV010000267.1 GCA_016218095.1 Deltaproteobacteria bacterium
CGGCTCCGGGATGGGGTCGGCCATGTTGGCGGTCGTTATGAACATCACCTTGGATAAGTCAAAGGGGAGGTTCAGGTAATGGTCGCTGAAGGCGTAGTTCTGCTCCGGGTCGAGCACCTCAAGAAGGGCCGAGGACGGGTCGCCCCTGAAGTCCATGCCGATCTTGTCTATCTCGTCCATCATGAAGACAGGGTTGTGGGTCCCGGCCTGCTTTATGCCCTGTATGATGCGTCCGGGCAGGGCCCCGACATAGGTCCGCCTGTGCCACCTTATCTCGGCCTCGTCCTTTATGCCGCCCAAGGATATGCGCACGAAACTCCGGCCCATCGCCTTGGCGATGGATCTGCCGAGCGAGGTCTTGCCAACGCCCGGAGGGCCGACGAAGCAGAGGATCGGCCCCTTGGTCTTGGCCTGGAGTTTTCTCACAGCGAGGTATTCGAGTATCCTCTCCTTGATCTTTTCGAGGTTGTAGTGGTCGGTGTCCAGGACCTTCTTGGCCTTGTCGATGTCTATCGTGTCCTTGGTCTGCTTGGACCAGGGGAGATCGACGAGCCATTCGAGGTAGGTGCGTATTAGAGCGGCCTCCGCGGCGTCCGGGTGCATCATCTCGAGCCTGTCCGCCTGCTTGTAAGCTTCTTTTTCGACCTCGGGGGGCATCTTCGCCTTCCGGATCTTTTCCCTGAACTCCTCCATGTCCTCGGAGGACTCCTCGATGTCGCCGAGCTCGTTCTTTATGGCGCGCATCTGTTCGCGGAGATAATACTCGCGCTGGGTCTTGTCCATCTCCTCTTTTGCCTGGGACTGGATCTTGACCTGCATCTGCGCCACCTGGAGCTCTTTGACGAGGAAGTCGTTGACCTTCTCGAGCCTCTTTATCGGGTCGAGCGTCTCCAGGACCGACTGCGCCTCTTCGATCTTCAGGCCGAGGTTGGCCGCGACGAGGTCGGCCATCCTGCCCGGGTCGGTGATGTTGTCCAAGACCATCATCACTTCCTGGAAGATGACCTTGCCGAGGGTCGAGAGCTTCTCGAGCTGTTCCTTGACGTTCCTCATGAGCGCCTCGACCTCGAGGGTCGGCGTTGGCGCGGGCGCCTCCTTTGTCTTCGTGATATTGACCAAGTAAGACGGCTTTGTCTGGGCGAAGGAGGTCACCTGCGCGCGCGTCAACCCCTGGACGAGAATCTTCACGCGGCCGTCCGGGAGTTTGAGCATGCGCATGATCATGCAGACGGTCCCCGAGGTGTAGAGGTCCTCCGGCTCGGGGTCCTCCTTGGAGATGTCCTTCTGCGTAGCGGTAAAGATGAGCCTGTCCTTCGTGAGCGCGGCGTCGACCGCGTTTATCGAGCGTTCCCTGCCTACGAAGAGAGGCACTATCATGAAGGGGAATATCACGACATCCCGTACCGGCAGGAGCGGCAACACCTCGGGTATGACGAGCTGTTCTTCTTCTCTCTTTTCCTCTTCAGCCATTTAACGGTATCCTCTCTTTATATGGAATCTATCGGCACCTTTTTTGAGTTCGAGCGTTTGTCCTCTATCCTCGGGAGCGTTATCTTCAAAACGCCGTCCCTGTATGCGGCCTTCACGCGCCCTGAGTCGACGGGGAAGGGGAGCTCTATCGCCCTGAATATCCTCCCGAAGGACCGCTCCATGCAGACGTAGTTGATCTTGTCCTCTTCGAAGCACTCGAACTTCAAAGCCTTTATCGTAAGCGTCTGCTTGTGGAGCATTATCTCTATCTCGTCTTTTCTGACCCCCGGTATCTCGGCCTCGATTATCACCTCGCGCGGATTGGAGTAGACGTCGACGTTCGGTATCTGCGTGATCGGCTCGGGGTGGTTCAAAAGCCCCGTCTCTTCAATGCCTTCGAATATGAACTGGTTGATGTTGTCTATCTCGACGGCTGGGCCGCCGGACGGCTTCTTCGATGAGATCTTCGCCATAGCGTCGCTTCTTTACCTCGCGTCTTTGGTGAGAATACGGGCGGCCCAGATACCGGACCGGGGAGGATCGAATATTACAAAAGGATTTCTATCACCCGCACCGTTCGTCCCTTGCACCCTTGCCACCTCGCCCCTTGACCCCGCCCCTTCCGCCCCCGGTCAGATGTCGAGGTCTTTCAGGAACCGTTTGAAGTCGGCCCTCAGATCGGGCCGCTTGAGCGCCAGCGAGACGTTGGCCTTCAAAAACCCGAGCTTGTCCCCGGCGTCGTACCGGTTGCCCTCAAACTCGAATGCGTATATGTCTTCGGTCTCGAGGAGGTGCTTGAGGGCGTCGGTAAGCTGTATCTCCCCGCCCCTTCCCGGCGCTGTCTTTTCCAGCGCATTGAAGATGCCCGGGGTCAGGATGTACCTTCCGATAATGGCGAGGTTCGAGGGAGGGTTCTCCTTGGGCTTTTCCACGAGGTCGGATACCCTCCAGACGCCGGGCGATACCTTTTCGCCTTTTATGATGCCGTAGAGATGGGCGTCTTTTTTGCTCACCCGCTGGACCGCAAGGATAGACGTGCCGTACTTCTCGAAGACCCCGGCCATCTGTTTCATCGCAGGGGTCTTCGAATCTATTATATCATCTCCGAGAAAAACGGCAAACGCCTCGTCGTTTATGAGGTTTTTGGTAATAGAGATCGCGTGGCCGAGGCCGAGAGGCTTTTTCTGGCGGGTGTAGGCGAAGTGGACGAGCCCCGAGACGTTCTCTATCATGTTAAGGAGGTCGAGCTTGCCCTTCTCTTTGAGCAATATCTCGAGTTCGAAAGAGGTGTCGAAGTGGTCCTCTATCGCGGTCTTGCCCATGCCCGTTACGATGATCATCTCCTCGAGGCCCGAGGCCTTCGCCTCCTCGACCGCGTACTGGATGAGGGGCTTGTCCACCAGCGGGAGCATCTCCTTGGGTATGGCCTTTGTAGCCGGCAGGAACCTCGTGCCGAAGCCCGCGGCCGGAAATACCGCCTTTTTTAGTCTCATTCTCGATCCCGATGCAGGTTTTTTTGTAAGCGCCGGTTGGAAAAGGTGAGGTTTGTTTAAGACCCTCCGTGATACGGCGCTACACTCTTTTCAGGTGCTGATGATAATAAGTTTCTCGGGATAAGTCAATAGAAGGTCCAGATTTTTTTAAGGTTTTACAGAGGCTTCTAAGATTCACGCCGGGGTAAGCGAGGCGTATCTGACCGCGAGCTTCTTTACGCCATAGTCCTTGAAGTTGACGGTCACTTTTGCGTCCTCACCCCTGCCTATGCGGTCCTTTATTATGCCTATGCCGAAGGACGGGTGGACGACCCTGGCCCCTATCTTCCACGGGTCAGGGGACTCTCCGGAGTCATGGGGTGCGTAGTGCTCGACCTGGCTGTCCTCGCGCGTGTAGTAGACCTCGTTCGGCATCGACCTCGCGGTCTCGGAGGGCAAGGTCGCGTGGGTGATGAACTCGGGCGCTATCTCGTCTATGAAGCGGGAGCGTATCTGGCGGCGGGTCTCGCCGTAGACGCTACGCGTCCGCGCTGAAAAGAGGTAGAGGTCTTCCCGCGCCCTTGTCATCCCGACGTAGCAGAGGCGCCTTTCTTCCTCCATGGACTCCGGGTCGTCGATCGACCTTGAATGAGGGAAAAGCCCCTCTTCCATCCCCGCCAGGAAGACCAGCTTGAATTCCAGCCCCTTTGCCGAGTGGAGGGTCATGAGAGTAAGCCTGTCGGAGTCCTCCTTGTAGGCGTCTATGTCGCTGATGAGCGCGACGTGGTCGAGGAAGTCCGAGAGGTTCGAGGTCTGGTACGCGGCCTCGAAGTCCTTTATCGCCGAGACGAACTCGAAGAGGTTCTCAACCCTCTCCTGCGCCTCCTCGGAGTTCTCCTCCTGCCACATGAGCATGTAGCCGGAGTCCTCCAAAAGGCGGAGCGCGGCCTCATGGAGGGCGGTCGCGCCGAGGTTTTTTCTAAAGTCCTCGCACGCCTCGAAGAAGGCGGAGGCGCGGGTCTTGCCGAGGACGCCTCTGGCAGAGGAGCTTCTGAAGGCCGCATACAGGCTTATCCCCGACTCCCGCCCAACGGCCTGCATCCGCTCCATCGTGGCCTTGCCTATGCCGCGGGGCGGCGTGTTTATGACGCGCTGGAGGCTAAGATCGTCGTCGGTATTGTTCATGAGGCGAAGGTAGGCGAGCGCGTCCTTTATCTCACGCCTGTCGTAGAACCTGACGCCCCCGACTATCGTGTAGGGGATGCCCTCCCTTATGAGCTCCTCTTCAAATACCCTGGACTGGGCGTTGGTCCTGTAGAATACGGCCGCGTCCTTGTACGAGATAGACTTTGCCGATAGCGCGGATTTGAGCCTCTTTATGATGGACCGCGCCTCGTCGTACTCGTCCTTCGCCTCCTCGAACGTGAGGGGCTCTCCGGCGTGGTTCTCGGTCCAGAGGGTCTTTTTCAAACGCTTCTGGTTCCGCTCTATGACCGAATTGGCGGCGGAGAGGATGTTCTTCGTAGACCTGTAGTTCTGTTCGAGCCGGAGGACCGTCGCGTCCGCGTAGTCCTTCTCGAACTCGAGTATGTTCGAGATGTCCGCGCCCCGCCACGCGTATATCGACTGGTCCGGGTCTCCGACGGCGAGGAGGTTCCGGGCGCCCCCGGCGAGGAGGTTCGTGAATATGTACTGCGCCTTGTTCGTGTCCTGGTACTCGTCCACCAGTATGTAGGAGAACCTCTCCTGATAATCCCTTAAAAGGGCAGGGTTCTGGCGGAGCAGGTTCACAGGCTCGCAGATCAGGTCGCCGAAGTCCATGCAACCCATGTCGCGGAGCTTTTTCTGATAGAGGGAGTAGACCTTGGCGACGCGCTCGGAGAGGAAGTCCCGCGCGTGCTCCTTGAATTCCGTTGGCGTGATGTTCTCGTTCTTCGCCCCGTTTATGCGCGCGAGTATCGCCTTTGGCGCGAAGGCCTTGTCGCTTATGTTTAGCTCCTTCATCGTCTCTTTTATAAGCGAGAGCTGGTCGTCTTCGCTGTAGACGGTGAGCGCGTCCTTAAGGCCGAAGGCCTTTGATTCGCGCCTGAGTATCCGCAGCCCCAAGGAATGGAACGTCCCGAGCCAGAGGGACCGGGCCTCGTTGCCGATAAGGCGGCCAAGCCTCTCGCGCATCTCTCCCGCCGCCTTGTTCGTGAAGGTGACGGCGAGGATCGCTTCCGGCGCGACCCCCTTATGGAGGACGAGGTAGGCGATGCGGGCGGTAAGGACCCGCGTCTTGCCGCTACCCGCGCCCGCGAGTATGAGGAGCGGGCCGTCGCCGAATGTGACCGCCTCGGCCTGGGTCGGGTTCAGGTTTTTAAGGAACATATGAGAGCCTATGGAGACAAGAGGTCTGGAATACGCTACCCCTAATTTTTAACATAAAGGGGAGGGGGGAGGCAATCGGATTGCGGGGGAGGCATATTAATTTTTATTCTTTTTGCCGCCTGCAGGGCATTTTGACAGGGTTCTCAAGCTTTTCGCTCTAAGTAGGTTTTCGGTGCTACTTTTTTGAGTTTTTTTATCGTGTCGCTATTCATAAGGCCTTTTTGCGCGCCTCCGCGCGCTTTCTTGCAGGGGCTCCGAACGCTTTCTTCCTCCCCTTCCTGCTCGCTCGCCGAGCGCAAGCGTCTAATCTCCCCCGGCGCGCTCGCCTCGGCCCCCCCCTTAGGCGCTCTCCGCCATGCGCCTGTGTATAGGTAAAACAGAACAAAAACTCGCTCTCTTAACCTCCCCTCCCTTGATGGGGACAAAGGAGAGGGTGACTGCTCGGCGCAGGGCCAAAGTATCCGGAGACGACAATAATCTAAATACTCCGATATCGTTGGATATGAACTTTGCCCGTCCGGCCAGGACTGCTCGGCGCAGGGCCAAAGTCGGTACGGAGCCTCCGGGGTAATCGATTCTCCTGCCGTTCGTTACGGATTTGCCTGCCCGGCAAGGGCGAGAGTGAAAAAAACACCCCTCACCCTGGCCCTCTCCCGCAAGGGGAGAGGGGGAACTTCTTGCGGGCTTTGTTTTTCAAAACACCCAGGCATGGGGTGAGCGACCTTAAGGGAGGAAGCTAAATCGCGAAGCGCGAGCGTCCGAGGAAGTAAAAAGGCGCGAAGCTTACTCAGGGGCGAGCGGTCCTCGCCGGACTGGCAAAGTTCGTATCGAAGGTGATTCGTACCCTAACCTCAATAGCTTCCGAAGAACTCTGGC
>JACREV010000038.1 GCA_016218095.1 Deltaproteobacteria bacterium
CTTTCGGCGATGTTCGCCCCGACCTCGTGGGGTACCAAGGCGTGGGAGTTCGTGGCAGTCAAGGACCCTGAGAAAAAGAAGGCGCTCTCGAAGGCGACGGCGCATTCCGCGTTCGTCAAGGACGCGCCTCTCGTAATCGTCGTCTGCTACGACCCGAAGACAGGCAGGCGGTTCAAGGAGGACTCATCCATTTGCGCCGAGCACATACACCTTGAGGCCGTGAACCAGGGGCTCGCAAGCTGTTTCGTCCAGGTCGCCGACGCCGGAGACCCTCCGGGCTCGGCAGAGCCATATGTAAAAAGGCTCCTCAACATCCCTGATAATCTACGCGTACAGTGCATGATGCCGATAGGCTACGCCAAACGGGAGCTCGCGCCGCATAAGGACGGCGAGTTTGACCCTGAGAAGATTCATTACGAAGAATTCTGAGTTGATTTCGTAATTCGTACAACCACCTGCGTCAAATAAAATGCTGAAGCCGCTCGTCATGAAGACACTGGATTCCCGCTAAAAACACGCGGGAATGACAGTATTGGGGTTTTCGCCGCGCTCGCAATGACAGCTAAAAGTACCAGTTCCAGCTCATATTAACATCATTCGAATAAAACCCGTCGAACCTCTCCCTCTTAATATCCAGCCTGAGTGCGTTACCCGGATCTATCGTAAACAGCTGATTGAGCTCGGCTGAGACGATCGTATGCTCGTCGCCGGGGCCAAAGGCCGTTGCCTTTGCCTGAAGGCGCGCCTTCCACTTTTTTGAGACAGGCGCGAGCACCCCGACGGATACGCCCGCGCCGAGGGCGTATCCGTCGTCGAGCCCGCCCCCGACCTTGACCTCGGGCTCTATGAAGCCGTAGATGAGCGCGTCTGTGAACTTGAGGCTCATGCCGGGTCCGGCGTTAAGCCCCAATACGGTCCTGTGTTCGCGCTTCCTTACCTCCTCGCGCTTTAGACCTGATGCAACCTTCCAGGAGACGGGCCTGAAAAACCCGTCGAAGGCGGAGATGGACGTGATGGACAGGAACATCAGGTCCTCAAGCGAGAGCTTCCTCTCTGTCCAGTTATATCTTAACTCCGAGTCGAGGAATGATATGGCCGCGCCCGGAAGATACCCCTCGTCCGGGTCCATGAGGTCGTGGTTAGCGGGCCTGAGCCTCAAGTTATTATATGCCGCCCCTGCCTTCGCCCCTATTCCAACCCCAAGCCTCACTGCCCCGTGCCCGTCTTCAGGCGGCGCCGGCTCTGTTGAAGCGTACTCTACGGGGCCGCCGAGCCTTGAGCGAGCCGATAGGATCTCGATATAGCGCTTCAGGTACTCGTCCTTCACTATCTTTTTCTTTGCGTAGAGGTACTGTACATACTCGGCCGCCAGATCGAATGTCTTTATCCTGTCGTCGTTTGAACCAACGACAGAGACCGCCTCTTCAGGCGCCCTCTCCCCTTTTGCGAGCCCGCTTGCGAGCATCTTGAGGTCGGGCGCGGCTAGGGATTCTATCCCCCTTATCCGCGCCGCCTTCGAGGGCCGGAACGACCTCTCCCCTAAATACCCCTTTGCCTCCACGGCCCTTATCGTATCGAGAGGTATGACCCATGCCGGGAGCGTCTCGGTAAGGTCCGCCTCGGGTCTTGCCGCCTCAAGGAGGAGAAGGAGGTTGTAGGAGCAGTTCTCGTCGAAAAAATAGTATTCAGCGTAGACGTCCTTCAGCTCCCAGATGTGCCTTACAATGCGCTCCACCTCCTCCTTCGTGAAATCCAGCCTGTACTCCCAGATGTCCCGGTGCTCCATGTTGCTGTACTCTTTTATCTTCTCGTAATACGGGAGTATCCCGAAGAAGCCCCGGTAATTGCCGAATATCCCCTTGAAGGCGAAGAACAGCCCGTTAGTCTCGTCGGTTATGGCCGAATAGTTTATGGCATAGGAGAAGAGCTTGGTCCTGGAAGTCGAATCGATCCTCAAAAGCGTATGCCCGAACATCGAGGCCGGAGAGTTCATGTGGGCTACCGGAAAAATGAGGGCCGCGCTCTCGGGCCGCGCCGCGTCCATGAGTTCCCTGAAACCCTTGCAGTCCGCGGCCGGGACTTTCGATTCGTCGATCCCGAGCTCGGTTTTGAGCCACTCGTACCGCGCGATAAACCTGCACCTCGGGTGTCCGTCATTCTCGAGGTCGGTCTTGAAAAAAGACCTGATGGTCTCCGCCATCTCCTTTTTCGGGTCGCGTTTGCCTTCTTTGGAGAGGAAAAAAATCGGGTCGTCTATGACGCTCTCAAGGCCGTGGAGGATGGAAGGCTTGTAATGGACGAGGACGAGCCAGCCCCTCCTCTCGAAGAGACGCGCTGTTTCGGCCTTATCCACAAGCTCGTCGGCGTAGGAAGGCGCTTCGGCCCCGGCTGGGGCGGATAAAAAGACAAAGAGGCAGGCAAGGAGCCATGCGATGGAGCACGGACCCTGCCGCCTCAAGACGGACCTCATCTATACAAACGCCCTCGTCAGTTCTTTACGGTAGCGATGCCGTCGAGGACGTCGGCGGACTCGACCTTGCCGGAGGCGTATATCATACCGAAGTTCGCCTGCAGGGACGCGTAGAAGACCGGCTTCTGCTCAGAGGGGATATCGAGGAGCTCCGAGAGGGTGTCGAGCGTCTCGCCGCCCCCCGCCGCTATGTCCTGCGCAAGGGTGTCCATGTTGTCGGCGACGAACCTTTTCACCTTGTCGTTGTAGACGAACCTCGCGGGCTGTTTGCACTCGAGCGTGCCGGACGAGATGCCGAATGTCTGGTTGCCGAGCGTCTGGTTGGTGGTCACGGCCAGGGCCTGGAAGACCGCTGTGTCCTGCTCCTTCATGATGACGGACCCGAGCCCGCACCCGACGTTCTCGGCGAATGTGCCCTGGGCGATTGACACGCCCGGAATAACGGCCCCGATCGCGAGCGCAAGGACAAGCCCCGCGCCCATAAGCTGCCTTTTCATTCAGCACCTCCCTGAAATTATTTTTACTGAATATAATTCAAAAAAGCGCGTTGTCAATGAAATGTGGAAAGTTTTTTTATAAAAACGGAGGACGGGTGTAAAAGGGGTTTACAGGGGGAAAAGGGGGTTACGGTGGTATTTACGGGGATTTAATACCGTGTAAGGACTGGCGTGAGGCGTACTGCTTGCGGGTTCAGGTTTGTAACCTGAACCCATTAACTCGTAACAAGAATATACGCCTTGTATGTGCTCATCGAAACTTTTGCGAAAGGCCTTTTTGCGCGCTCATTTCCCAGAGGGAGAACTTCTTGCTGTTTTTTTTGTTTTTCAGAAATACCCAGGCATGGGGTGAGCGACCTTAAGGGAGGAAGCTATATCGCGAAGCGCGAGCGTCCGAGGAAGTAAAAAGGCGCGACAGCTTACTCAGGGGCGAGCGGTCCTCGCCGGACTGGCAAAGTTCGTATCGAAGGCGATTCGTTTACCTATACCTCTATAGCTTCCGAAGAACTCTGGCACCGCGCCGAGCGGGGAGGGGGAGGGCGTAGCGAGAAGCCCCATGCCGAAAAAAAGCCCGGCAGGGCGCAAAAGGCTTTGGGTAAAAAATTCAAACCGCCCGGAAGCGCGTATAGGGTCACGAATCAAGGGTTCAGGTTACAAACCTGAACCCGCAAAGAGGTAACCGCCTATCCCCTTACGAACTTCACCGCCTCGGCAACCGCCTCTTCCTTCTTGACAAGCCTCATCGCCCCGCCCTTCCGCTCCTTCAACTCGACGAGCCCCTCTTTCAGGTTCCGCTCGCCTATGGTTATCCGCAAGGGTATGCCGATGAGGTCCGCGTCCTTGAACTTTACTCCCGCCCTCTCGTCCCGGTCATCCAGCAGTACGTCCAGCCCCGCGTCTTTAAGCTCCGCGTATATCGCCTCTGCCGCGGCTGTCGTGCCCGCGTCCTTCACGTTTACAGGCACGACCTCGCAGTCGAACGGCGAGAGCGGCTTCGGCCAGATGATCCCGAAATCGTCGTGGTTCTGCTCGATGGAGGCCGCGGCGGTCCTGCCGATCCCTATGCCGTAGCAACCCATGATGATAGGGCGTTCCTTGCCTTCCTCGTCGAGGAAGTTCGCGGACATCGCCTTTGAATACTTTGTGCCGAGCTTGAAGACGTGGCCGACCTCTATCCCGCGCTTTATCGTGAGCGTCCCCCTGCACCGGGGGCATCCGTCTCCCTCGACCGCGTTCCTTATGTCGGCGTACTCGGGGGTAAAGTCCCTCCCCGGGTTGACGTTTAATATGTGCGCGTCGACTTCATTAGCCCCTGTGGCGGCGTCCTTCATCGAGCGCACGCTCAGGTCGGCCACTATCCTGACTTTAAGCCCCACGGGCCCGGCGAACCCGACAGGCGCGCCGGTTACCTCTTTGACCCTCGCTTCGTCAGCAAGTTTTACCCACGATGCGTCAATGGCCCTGTTGAGCTTCATCTCATTCAGGTCAAAATCGCCCCTTACAAGCGCCGCGACGGTCCCCTTGTCGGTCTCATAGATAAGCGTCTTGATAAGGCCGGAGGGTTTTATCTTCAGGTACGCGCTTACCTCTTCTATCGTCCTCTTATTGGGCGTCATCACCTTTTCTATCTTTTTATCAGACGGTGCGCCGGGTGCGGTCTCCGGGGCCCTCACCTCGGCCCTCTCGACGTTTGCGGCGTACGAACACTTATCACAGGCCGCTATCGCGTCCTCACCGGTTTCGGCCAGGACCATGAACTCGTGCGAGAACCTTCCTCCTATGGCCCCGGTCTCTGCCTCGACGGCCCTGAACTCGAGTGAGCACCGCTCGAAAATCCGGGTGTAGGTCTCGTACATGTTCTGATATTCCTTATCAGCGCTCTCGTCGGTCGCGTGGAAGGAGTACGCGTCCTTCATGACGAATTCGCGCCCCCTCATGAGGCCGAAGCGGGGGCGTATCTCGTCCCTGAACTTCGTCTGTATCTGATATAAGTTCAGGGGTAGCTCCCTGTATGAGCGGACCTCCCTCCTTACCATATCCGTTATGACCTCTTCGTGCGTGGGGCCGAGACAGAAGTCCCTGTCGTGGCGGTCCTTTAAGCGGAGGAGCTCTCTTCCGTACTCGTCCCACCTGCCGCTCTCCTTCCAGAGCTCGGAGGGGACGACCATCGGCATCATGACCTCCTGCGCCCCCGCCCTGTTCATCTCCTCGCGGACGATACCCTCGACCTTGCGGACGGCGCGGAGCCCCATCGGCAGGAGGTTGTATATCCCGGCCGCGACCTTCCTTATCATCCCTGCCCGCATCATGAGTTTTTGGCTGACGACGTCCGCGTCAGACGGGGTCTCCTTGAGTGTGGGAAGAAGCATCCTTGAGAATCGCATAGTATCGTCCTTGTATTTTTTTTGGGAGTGGGTGCAAAAAAAGGCCGGGCTTGACGACCGGCTTTTCAATGTAATGATGAGGCCTTGTCATTGCGAGGAGCCTATTTTGCGACGAAGCAATCACAAGGGCTTAAATTCACCAAAAGATAAGATTGCTTCGCTTCGCTCGCAATGACAGCTTGTTTTGAGCAGTCCTCGCCGTACAGGCCCATATCCATCGGCCGCCACTCCGATACGCATCAGAGGTCCCGACTGAAGCCAGCCCTGCGCCGAGCAGTTACAGCATGTCCTCGAATATCTTAATCTTCGCCTTACCCCTCAAGTCCTTGAGCCACGCGCTCACGGCCTCTTCCTGTTTCTCCGCCTTGATGCGCGCTCTTAACTGCTCCTTCATCGATTCGTACGCCGACTCGTCCGCCTCTTTAGCATTCTTAAGCTTCAAGACATAGTAGCGGCCGTTGGCCTCAAGCACCTCAGGGTAGTAAGGGGACTTTTCCTCAAGGTCGAAGAGCGCGGGCTTATCCCCCGAGAACGCGCCCACCCTGGGGATGAACCCCTGCGACTTGCTGAAAAGGCCGGTCTCATCTATCGCGACACCCTCTGCCTTGGCGAGTGCGGCAAGGTCTCCGCCCCCCTTTGCCTTTGCAAGGAGCTCCTCCGCTTTTTTCTTCGCGGTCTCGTCTGCCTTCTTTAAAATCAGCATCGCCTTTACCCTTGCCGAGACTGCCTTGTAATCAGGCACATGTGCGTCGATCTTTTCCACGGCCTTTATCACATAGACCCCTTCGTGCGTCTCGACGGCCGGGCTCACCTCTCCCGCGCGGAGCCCGAAGACCACGTCGCGGAGCATCTCGTTAGATACGAGCTCGATGCGCTTATCCGCCTCCGAGAACGGCTCGGTGACAGCGGCCTTGAGGCCAGCATCATTGGCCGCCTTCTTCATCTCCGCTATATCCTTCATCTCCTTCAACTTCGCGCCGAGCAAGGAAGCGGTGTCCTTTGCGAACGCCCTGGCCTTGTCAAACGTGAGGTTCCTCTTTATATCCGCCGACACCTCGGAGAGCGGACGCGCCGAGGGGTCCTTCTTGTCCTCGACGAGTATCACATGGTATCCGAACTCAGTCTCGATTGTGCCGCTCATCTCGCCTTTCTTGAGAGAAAACGCCGTCTCCTCAAAGGGCTTTATCATGACGCCCCTGCCGAACCAGTCGAGGTCGCCCCCGGCCTTAGCCGAGCCCGGGTCCTCGGAGTGCTTCTTCGCCATCTCCGCGAACTTCGCCCCGGCCTTTATCTTCTTTATGATATCCTCGAGCTTCGCCTTGGCATCCGACTTTGCCTTGTTCATGTCAGCGGCGCCGGGTGTGGGGCGCACAAGTATGTGGCGCGCCTTCACCCTCTCCGGGAGCGCGTACTGGTCCTTGTTCTTCTCGTAGAACGCCTTTATATCATCGTCGGTCACCTTCGCCTTCGAGGCCGCGTCTTTATACCCGATGAACGCGTAGAACGCCTTTATCTTCACCGGGACCATGAAGGCCGAGCCGTTGTCCTTGAGAAACGCCTGGCCCTCCTCGTCAGTGACCTTTATGGAATTCTTGAGCCTGTCGCCGTCAAAGGCCGCGTAGGAGAAGTTCACCTTCCTCATCTCCTTTTTGTAGGCCGCCTTCACCTCGTCGTCAGTGACGCTCAAGTCCTTTACGACCGTCTCCCTCACCTTGCCTGTAAGTATATCGTCCTCTATCGACCTCTCGAATTCGGCGGGCGAGATGCGGTTCGCGCTGAGGACCTTGAAGTACGTGTCCTTATCGAACGCGCCGTTCTTCGTGAACGCCGGTATCGACCTTATCGCCGCCTGTATGTCCTCGGGCGCGACCTTTATGGACTTCGCGTCCGCATCTTTCAAGGCGAGCGCCCTGTTTATGAGGATGTCGAGGGAGCGGTGCTTCAGGTCCATCTTCCGCGCGACATCGTCCGTGAACTGGCCCTTGAAGGTGCTCCTGTAATAGTCGACCTCTTTTTTATATAAAGCCGCGTACTCACGGACCGGTATCTCCATGCCGTCGACTATCGCGACCGCGGTCTTGTTCTGGTTGTCGTTGTTCGAGGGCCCGGCCCCCCAGAATATGAAGACTATTATTATCGCCGCGAACGCCACGAGTATGACTATGGAGTTTCGCCTTTTCCTGATGCTTTCGAGCACTGTTCCTCCTTCTTCTAAACCTGTAATTTATGTCACTGTTATTTCCGCCAAACTTATATAATAATGATTTTGTCTTTTAAATTCAACTTTTTTATCTATTTTCCGCTTGCTATAAGGTTACGGTTTCTGTTAAAATTTTAAGGA
>JACREV010000042.1 GCA_016218095.1 Deltaproteobacteria bacterium
AATACCTCCCGTGCCGCCGCGCTGACCCTCTCGACGACACGCCCCCTCTTCGGACCGGCCGTGGGGTTTATTATGAACCTCGCCTTCATGGCAAGAGGATATCCTGTTTGTACGGCGTTTTTCAAGCTCACCGGGGGTTTCACCCTGTTTTCTTTTCCGGGCTTGCGTAAATCCGATTTTAAGATAGAATTACCGAATCCCCATCAAGAGAACGGTATGAGAACGAGATTGACGCTGATATTCTGCCTTGTCCTGGGCCTGCTCCCATCCATGCCATACTACGCAACCGGAGGTGACGCCATGAGTTTCGTCGTAAGGAGCACGGATTTTCAGGAAGGGAGCATTATCCCGAAGGCCTTCACCTGCGAGGGCAACGACGCCTCCCCTGCCCTTCAATGGGACGGTGCGCCGCCGGGGACCAAGAGCCTCACGCTCATAGTCGAAGACCCGGACGCGCCGATGGGGACCTTCATACACTGGGTCGTCTACGACATACCCGCGTCCGTAAATGGCCTTGAGCGCGGCGCGGGTAGCGGCTCATCGCTGCCGCCTGGCGCGAAGCACGGCGCGACCGGATTCGGCGCAAACAGGTACGGCGGCCCGTGCCCCCCGAAGGGCCATGGCAAGCACAGGTACAACTTCATACTGAGGGCGCTCGACATGGAGACGCTCGGCCTTAAGGCAGGCGCGAACAGGGCGGAGGTAGAACGCGCAATGCGCGGGCATATACTCGCTGAGGCCAAGACGATGGGGGTGTACCAGAGGTAGGTCCAAAACCCCTCTTTTCTAAAGAGGGGTTAGGGGAGATTAGAAATCGAGTTTATAATCCCCTCCATCCCCCCTTAGAAAAGGAGACCTTTGCATAAACCATATGTCCGTATAAGATCAGTTTCTTGAAACTGGATTCCCGATTAAAACCTCGGGAATGACAAACAAAACAATACCGTCATCCCCGCGAAAGCGGGGATCCAGTGTCTTATGCAAAGGTCTCTTAGAAAAGGGGGAGATTTGTCCGGGAAGTATGCCCATTAGGGCCGGAGTTTCAGTAGCCTGCTTCTTCAGGCTGTCTCATTACGATGGATGTGAGCTTTGCCCGTCCGGCCAGGACTGCTCGGCGCAGGGCCAGAGTCGGTACGGAGTCTCCGGGGTAATCGATTCTCCTGCCGTCCGTTACAAATTTACCTACCCGGCGAAGGCCCCCATCACCCTCCGCCCACTCCAGCAGGACTACTTAAGTATCTTCTCAGGCGAGACGAGGTGACGCGACAGGCCCATCTCCTCGGCGGTGAGGCCGAGGGCAAGCCCGACGAGCTGTGAGAGGTGGAATACCGGCATCGATATCTTCTGAGAGACCCTTTTTTCCGCGAGCCCCTGGTAGTTGTCGAGATTTATATGGCAGAACGGGCACGGCGTGACAAAGGCGTTCGCCCCCTTCTCCTTCCCGTCCAAAAGCCTTACAGCCGTCATCTTCTCGGCGGTCTCAGGGGCGACAAGGTCGACCTGGAACCCGCAACACTTGGTCTTGCCCTTGTACTGTACCGCCTCGCCCCCCAATGCCGCTATCACGGCGTCCAAAGACCACGGCTTTTCAGGGTCGTCGAAGCCGAGGGCGTCCGACGGGCGGAGGCTGTGGCATCCGTAGAACGGCGCGGCCTTTATCCAGTTGAGCGGCTTTACTACCTTCTTTTTAAGGTTGTCGAGCCCGTAGTCCCCGGCGAGTACCCATAGGAGCTGTTTTACATTTATGGTGCCGTTGTAGCGGAGCCCGGCGGTCGAGAGTATCTCGTTCGTCTTTTCCAACAGCTTCGGGTCGGCCTTCAAGTCCCTGTTCGCGGTAGACATGACCATGAGGCACGTCGAGCAGATGGTCATTATGTCCATCTCCATCGCCTCGGCCTCGGCGAAGATGCGGGCGTTAAGAGCCAGATATAGCTGGTAGTCGTAGTCGGTTAATAACCCCGCTCCGCAGCAGTTCGCCTTGGGCATGTCATGGAGTGCGATGCCGAGCCTTTGGCAGACGAGCCTCGTAGTCTCGTTAGCCTCCTTCGTCATCTCCTGCGAGGCGCACCCCGGATAATATGCGTACCTTAATTCCACCTCTACCACCCCTTTTTCCTCGACGCCAATTCCCGCTTTTCCTCTTTCGCGCGCCTTTCGGACTCCTCGTATATCTTCTTCACCTCGTCGAGCTCCTCTATCTGCGCGAATATGTGAGGGCGCGGCAGTTTCCCGTGCTTCTCCATCCTGAGCCCGAATGGTATCATGCCGAGCGAGCGGAGGAACCCGAGCGTCTTGAAAGTCATCGCCGCCTCGTCGAGCCTGCCGAACCTCTCGACCGAATCCCTCATCGCCTCGACGTGCTTTGCTCCGGGGTTGTCGGTTATCCCTTCCTTCATCGCGGAAGAGCGGAGCTCCTCTATGGCCTTCAACGGAGCGACGTCCTTGGGGCAGTACTGCGTGCAGTGGACGCACCTGACGCAGTCCCACATCCCGTGCTCCTCGGAGAGCCTGTGTAGTCTCCTCCTGGCGTTCCCTTCCCGCACGTCCCCGACTATCCTCCACGCCTTTGCGAGCGCGGCTGGGGCGATAAAGTTCTCGTCGATCGCAAGGCTGTTGCACTCGGCGTTGCAGCACCCGCACATGATGCACCTCTGGCTTCTATCCACCCGCTCCTCGTCCTCGGGGGTCACGGCCGGGGCAGACTCGCCTTCAGCAGGGGTGAGGTATGGCGAGACCTTCTCCATCTTCCGCCAGAACGGCACAAAGTCGACGATGAGGTCTTTTAGCGGCGTATGGTTGGCCAGCGGCTCTATGAGCATCTCTCCGGCCTTCTTGAACTCAGGTATCACCTGCGTGTTGCAAGCGAGCTTCGAGAATCCGTTTATGGAGACGGCGCAAGAGCCGCAGATGGCCGAACGGCAGGACTTCCTGAATGAGAGCGTCGGGTCCTGCTCGTCCGCGATCTTGAGCAGGGCCTCCAGCACGGTCATCCCCTCCGGGACTTCACACATGTACGCCTGGATGTAAGGCTCGGAGGCCTCGGTGTCTACCGGGTTGTACCTTCTTATCTTGAACTTTATCTTCATGGGGGTCAGTTAATACTTTCTTTCCTGCGGCTGAAACTTCGTTACAGTCACTGCCTTGTACCCGAGCTTCATCTCACCGTCTTTAAGGGATACCAGCGTGTGCTTCATCCAGTCCTTGTCGTTCCTCAAGGGGAAGTCGGTCCTGAAGTGCGAGCCCCGGGACTCCTCCCTCTCTACGGCGCCTAAGAGTATAGCCTCGGAAATTTTCAGCATCTGAGCGAGCTCTATGACCTGCAGAAGTTCGTTATTGTAATAGTCGCCACGGTCCGTAAGCGCGACACCCTTGAACCGCTCCCTTATATCTCTTAGTTTCCTGAGCCCATCGGTGAGCCTCGTTCTGTCCCTGAATATCCCGGAGTGGGCCTCCATGACCCCTGCCATCTCTTCGCGAAGGGCCGCGGGGGACTCGCCCGAGTCCCTCTTGGTGATATCGGCGACTTCAAAGGCCGCCTCTTTTAGCGCGGTCGCCGGGAAAGGCAAGAGCCCGTTCGATTCGGAGAAGTTCGACACGCCGATCCCCGCGCGCCTGCCGAAGACTATCGCCTCGAGGAGCGAATTCCCCCCGAGCCTGTTCGCGCCGTGGACCGAGACGCACGCGCACTCTCCGGCAGCGTAGAGGCCGGGGACGGTCGTCGCGCCGTCGAAGTCTGTCCTTATCCCGCCCATCGAGTAATGGGCGCCGGGTTTTACGGGGATGGGTTTTTCGACCGGGTCGACCCCGGCGAAGTTTATGGCGAGAGACCTTATCTGCGGGAGCTTCCGGTTAATTTTGTCCGCGCCCAGATGGCGGAGGTCCAGGAGGACGCAGCCGTCCACCCCTCTCCCCTCCTCTATCTCGGTCTGCTCCGCGCGGCTTACGACGTCGCGGCTCGCGAGCTCCTGCACCTTCGGCGCGTACCTGGACATGAACCTCTCGCCTTTAGAGTTCAAGAGATAGCCGCCCTCGCCCCTGCACCCCTCTGTCATGAGTATGCCGGTGCGCTTAAGCACAGTCGGATGGAACTGTACGAACTCCATGTCCATGAGCTCCGCACCGGCGTCGAGCGCAAGCCCCATGCCGTCGCCTGTGGACGAGAGCGCGTTCGTCGTTGTCCTGAAGACCCTGCCGTATCCGCCTGTGGCAATGAGGACCGCCTTTGAATGCAAGCGGTGGAGCTTTCCGGTGGAGAGCTCGAGGGCTATGACGCCCCTTGCCGTTCCGTCCTCGACGACGACCTTGACGACGTGCCACTCGTCGTACAGGACGACCTCGTGCTTTACGAGCTGTTCGTACATGACGTGCAGGAGGGCGTGTCCGGTCCTGTCCGCCAGGTAGCATGTGCGGGGGTATCCCGCGCCGCCAAAGGGCCTCTGGGCGATACGGCCCTCGGGGTCCCTGCTGAATATCGCCCCCATCTTCTCAAGCTCCATGATGTCGAAGGGCGCTTCCTTGCAGAGCAACTCTATCGCGTCCTGGTCCCCCAGGTAGTCCGACCCCTTGACGGTGTCGAAGGCGTGGTTCTCCCAGGAGTCGGTATCCTTAAGGGCCGCGTTTATTCCGCCCTGCGCCGCGACCGAGTGGCTCCTGACAGGATAAATCTTCGAGACTATCGCGGCGTCGAGCCCGGCGCGGGAGGCCTCTATCGCGGCCCTCATGCCGGCGAGCCCGCCGCCGATTATGACGATGTCATGGATTACCAAAGGACGATCCCTTCCGAGTCCGGCGTTTCAACTCTGAAGCATACCAGTTATGGGGACGCTCGTCAAATTTGAAGGAAACAGGTCGAGAACAGGGATATGGCAAGGGGAGAATGACTGGATTGAAAAAGATGCGAGCGTGACTCAAAAAAGCCAGGCCGGCGCCTTCGGCGCCGGCCTGGCGGATTTTCCAAATATCTATTTAAGCGTCTTCGCCCTCTCGAAACCTATCTGGAGGGCCTTCTTGTTGAGTTCGAGGAACGCGGCCGGGACGCGCGAGAGGACCGCCTTCTCTATCGCCTCGTGCGTGACGACCCCGGTGAGCTCGGTTATCATGCCGAGCGAGATGATGTTCGCGACGATGGTCTTCCCCAACTCGTCCCGCGCGGCAGAGGTTATTCCGTATTTAAGGAGCCTGAACTTGCCCGTGGGGAGGACCTTTACCTCGTCGCTGTCTACGAGGAGGATGCCGCCTTCCTTTACGTCGCCGTGGTACTTGGTGCACGCCTCCTGCGTCATGGCGAGCATGCAGTCTATGGCCGTCGCCTTCGGGTAATCGATGAGATCATCGCTTATTATGACCTCGGCCTTGGAGGCCCCGCCCCTCGACTCGGGCCCGTATGACTGGGACTGCGCCGCGTTCTTGGTCCCGTAAATGGAAGCGGCCTCGGCCATGATGATACCGGCGAGTATCATGCCCTGGCCGCCGGAGCCGCTGAAACGCAACTCGTATCTGTCGCTCATATTTAAAGCCTCCCGGATTATCTCTTGGATACTGGCTACCTCTAGAAATTGTTATTTTTAGAGATAGCCTACTGTTTAATGAAAATTTTTGCCCCCCTCACCCCGCCCTCTCCTACAAGCGGAGAGGGTACTAAAAGGCCAGGGTTACTTCGCCTTCGCCTTCTCCATGACGATGGACTCGTACTGCTCGCAGTACTCGGGCTTCTCTATCTTGTGGAGGACGCCCCGGAGGAACTTTCCCTCGAGCTTTTCCGGCGGGAGCTTGTCCGCCTGCTTGACGTTCACCGTGCCGTCCTTCTCTATCACTTCCATCATGTGGGTCGCGCTCTTGAACTTGTTGGCCCTGCCGAAATAGGTCGGGCAGGCGTCGATGATATCGACGACCGAGGTCCCCTTGTGCATGATCGCCTCGTGTATGGTCTTCTCGAGCTCGAGCGTATGGTACGCCGTGCCGCGAGCGACGAACGAAGCCCCCGAGGCCTTCGCCATCTCGCAGGCGTCGAACGGGGGCTCGATGGAGCCGTACCTGCTCGTCGTCGCCTGGGAGCCCATGGGTGTCGTCGGCGAGTACTGGCCGCCGGTCATGCCGTATGTGGCGTTCGTGAACACGAGCACGGTCAGGTCTATGTTCCTCCTGCACGTATGGATGAAGTGGTTGCCGCCGATGGCGAGCGCGTCTCCGTCGCCGGTGACGACTATCACCTTGAGCTTCGGGTTAGCGAACTTGACGCCCGTGGCAAAGGATAGGGCCCTTCCGTGGAGCGTGTGGAGCGTGTTAAAGTCGACGTATCCGGGGGTCCTCGAAGAGCACCCTATGCCGGAGATGACGCAGATGTCGTTCTTGTCGAAGCCGGTCTTGTCTATGGCGCGGAGCATGGCCTTCAATACTATGCCGTGGCCGCAGCCAGGGCACCATATGTGCGGGAGCTTGTTGGGCCTCAAGTACTTGTTATAGTCAAAAGGTACGCTTACCTTTTCCTTCTTCTCGGCTGGGACCGACATATCAAAAACCTCCGCATGGAGTATCTTTATTTGTACTTCTTTATGACGTCGAGTATCTGCATCGGGGTGATCGGCTCGCCGTCGACCCTGTTTATGCCGACGACCTCGCACGCGGCGCCCGAGACCCTCTCGACCTCGAGTATCATCTGGCCGAGGTTCAGCTCCGGCACTATTATCGCCTTTACCCTCTTCGCGAGCTCGCGCACGGCCTTGTCCGGGAACGGCCAAATGGTCAAGGGGCGGATAAGCCCGGCCTTTATCCCGGCCTTCCTCGCCTCGAGCACCGCAAACCTCGCGGAGCGGGCGGTGGAACCGATTGTAAAGACCGCGACCTCGGCGTCGTCGAGCATGAGCTCGTCGTTCTTCCAGATCTCTTCCTTGTGGTTCTCTATCTTCGACATTATGCGCTCGTTGTTCGCGCCTATCTGCTTGGAATCATTCGTGGGAAATCCGTCCTGCTTATGATTGAGGCCCGTGACGTGGAAGCGGTACCCCGCGCCGAAGGGCGCGAGCGGCGCTATCTCGTACTTATCGTCATAGGGCAGGTAGTCTTCGGGCTTGCAGTCGGGCCTCATTCTGTCGATTATCTCGAGGTCTCCGGGTACCGGCATGGTTATCGGCTCCCTCATGTGGCCGAGTATCTCGTCATAAAGCACGACTACGGGGGTCCTGAACCTCTCGGCGAGGTTGAAGGCCCTGACCGTCTCTGAGAGTATCTCCTGGACGTACGACGGGGTGACCGATATCGCCGGGTGGTCTCCGTGGGTCCCCCACTTCGCCTGCATGATGTCGGATTGCGAGGGCCCCGTCGGATAACCTGTCGACGGGCCGCCCCTCATGACGTTCACTATAACGAGAGGGATCTCGGCTAAGCAGGCGTACCCGAGGCACTCCTGCTTAAGGGAGAAGCCGGGGCCCGAGGTCGCTGTCATGGATTTAAGGCCCGCCAGGGACCCGCCTATGGCCGCGGCTATGCCGCCTATCTCGTCTTCCATCTGGATGAACTTGCCGCCGATCTTCGGGAGCCTGACCGAGAGGCCTTCGGCGACTTCGGTCGAGGGGGTTATCGGGTAGCCGGCGAAGAACATGCAACCGGCGTAGAGCGCGCCCTCGACGCACGCCTCGTTTCCCTGTAGAAACTTCTTTTTCCTGTCTGCCATTATGGACCCTCTTTGTTATGTTTTTGGGGGGGTTCTGGTTCAAACCGGGCTTAATCAAAGACCTGTATGGCAAAGTCCGGGCACCTGAGATCGCAGAGCTGGCACCTTGTGCAGGCCTCGAGGTTCTTGACAGCCACGCAGGTGCCCCTCATCTCGAGGACGTCCGTCGGGCAGAAGTCCACGCAGATACTGCACCCCTTGCAGAACTTTTCGTTGATGACTATATTCGGCAGTTTTTTCGCCGCGTCAGCCATAAAACCTCCGTTGTATACTAATGAGCGGTAGTAAGTATCCCGGAAAATGCGCCGCAAAAAAGGGCCTTCCGGCGCATCCTGGCGCGGGAAAAAACCTTTTACCACAGGCGCTATAAGCAGTCAATCTCTATATATTAACATACTTTTTGGAGCACTTCCACGATGGTCTTCCCTATGTCGGCGGTCGACCTCGTGACCCTGATACCCGCCGCCTCCATCGCCTTCATCTTCTCATCAGCCGTGCCCTTGCCGCCCGATATTATCGCGCCTGCGTGCCCCTTACTCTTGCCCTTGGGGGCGGTCACACCGGCGATGTAGCCGTCGACCGGCTTCGTGACGTTCTTCTTTATGAACGCGGCGGCCTCTTCCTCAGCGGACCCGCCTATCTCGCCTATCATTACGATGGCGGAAGTCGCCGGGTCTTTCTGGAAGAGGTCGAGTACGTCTATGAAGTTTGTGCCGT
>JACREV010000043.1 GCA_016218095.1 Deltaproteobacteria bacterium
CAGATACAGCCCCCCGAACACGCCATGCCAGTACGGGTCGTTGCACTGCCCCTTGTAGAGGTGAGTTTCCGCTATAGCCTTCTCCTCATGGCTCAGGTTCGGCGCGTTCCCGACCGCCCTGGACGCGAGCAGCATCCTCTTATGCATCCAGTTCGATTCAGGATATTTGGAGAAGAAGTTCCTCCATATGCCGCCCTGCAGGAACCTCCTTACGCGCTCGCCCTCGCCCCAGCCCCTGACGTCTTCGACAAGCTTCATGTACGCCTTCGAGGCGTCCGGGGGCAGAGACCACTCGCCCATCTCCATGTAAGAGGTCGTGGGGAGATAGACCTGCCCCACGGGCTCTTCCCTGTCGATGTACTCGGCGAAGGTCGCGATGGTGACCGAGTCAATCTTCTCCTCCAGCGACCTTAAAAAACTCTCCAGCCAGCCGTCGTCAAAGACCCACTTGTGCGTGCCGGGCCATACTCCGAACTTCTCGCCGTCGTCGCCGTATATCGCCGCGTTGCCTTTCTTGAGAAATCCTTTCAAGCCCTTCAAATGCTCGACGACCGCATCGTTCGGCCTGAATGGGATGAGATAGCGCAAAGCCTCGCTCCCCGGAAATACCTTTATAACGTTGCCCTGGTCCTCGGTTATGTAGTACCCGCCGAGGTCTTCTTTATCGAGCCCCGCCTTTATGAAGTGATAGTCATCGACGACCAGGTATTCGAGCCCAGCCTTTTTTATGAACGTGGGGAGCGTCGGCTCCCAGACCCTCTCGGCGAGCCAGATGCCGCGCGGACGCGTCCCGAAGACCTCCTCGATCTTATCCGACATCATCCTTATCTGCCCTATCCGGTCCTCCTCGGGTATGACGGAGAGGACCGGCTCGTAGTACCCGCCGCCCATTATCTCGACCTGCCCACGGCCGACCATCATCTTCAAGAGCTCTATGTACTCGGGGTGCTTCTCGATCAGCCAGTCGATGAGATAGCCGGAGTTGTGGAGCGACATCTTGACCGACGGATACTTGGATATGAGCTGGAGAAAGGGCCAGTAGGACTTCTCGTACGCCTCCTCAAGGACATAATCGAAGTTCCCCACAGGCTGGTGGTTGTGTATGCAGAAAAGAAAATAGGTCATCTAATGGGATATACCTCCATTCAGATCAGTTCGACGACATGAGCGACCCTGGCATTTACTCCGTACTTATGGAGCCCGTCCCTAAGCTGTACCATGCATCCGGGGCAGGCGGTGGCTACGATATCCGCGCCGGAGGCCCTGATCGACTCGATCTTGCGCTCGGTTATCTCGATAGAGAGGTCGTAATTGGTAAGGGAGAGCCCGCCGCCCAGGCCGCAGCAACTGCATGGGAAGGCCATCTCTTTGAACGCAATATTTTTGTTGGACTTAAGCAGCTCTCTCGGCTCGTTCCTGACGTTCTGCGCGCGGTTCAGGTGGCACGGGTCGTGGTAGGTGACGAGCTTGCCGCCGGTCTCCTTGCCCCCGCTCCTGTATTTGAGGACGTTCACGAGTAGCGCGTTTATGTCTATGACCTTTGCGGAGAAGGCCTCTATCCGACTCGAAAGCTCCGGGTTGTCCGACAGCACGTCCGCGAACATGTGCTTGAGGCCGTGTCCGCACGTGGCGCAGGAGGTCGTTATATAATCGCAATCGAACGCTTCAAATACCTCGAGGTTCTTCAGTGCCATCTGCCTCGCCATCGCGGCGTCCCCGGAGGCGAAGGCGGGCATGCCGCAACAGACCTGGGCGGACGGCACGAAGACATCGGCCCCGGCCTTTTTTAGAATTTCTATCGAGGCCTTGCCTACGTCCGGCATGAGGTAGTTGACGCCGCAACCGGCGTAGAAGGCGACCTTCGCCTTCCCTGTCTTTGCCGGGGCGGGCAGTCCCCTCGCCTCGCTGGTCTCAAGGAAAAACTCTCTTGCGAGCGGCGGGAGCAACCTCCCCTTCCCTATGACAGGGAGAGAGAAGCGCGACAGCAACCCGCTCTCAGCCGTTGCGTCCTTGAATATGAGCCCCTGAAGGCGCGTGGCGATCTTCAACGCCGCGTCCATGACCTTGCTCGATTCCAGCAGGTTCTTGAATACGAGAGAGGCGGCGACCGGCGCGCCGAGCTTCTGCACGGCATCGACCCTCGCGGCGTTATATATGGCGACCGTATCCACACCCTTGGGGCAGGTGTCCCTGCACGCGCCGCAGAGCGTGCATTCCTTTAGGTGCTTTAGATACGCATCGCTCAAGCCTATTGCGCCGCTTGAGTACGCATCAATCAGCGTGAGCTTGCCCCTCGCGCACGCGGTCTCCCTGCCGAGGACGCGGAAGGTCGGGCAGACCGAACGGCAGGTGCCGCACTTTACGCATTTATCCAATTCATACTTTAGTTCGACGAGCTTTCTCATCTTTGCAAATTTTCCGGGCAACTATTTCCCGGCTCCGGCGAAACCGGCCTTTTGAGGCCCGTTCGCCTTCGGGAATATCTTTCCTGGGTTCAGTATGCCTTTGGGGTCGAGTGTCGCCTTTATCCTTTTCATCGCGTCGATTACAGCGGGGCCGAGCTCCATCTCTATGAACCTCGATTTCGTCGTGCCGACCCCGTGTTCTCCGGAGATCGTCCCCTTGAGCCTCAAGGTGAGCCTGAATGCCTCGACGACGGCGTCTTCGGCGGAGGCCGCCTCAACCGGGTTCTTTTTGTCGTACATCACATTAACATGGATGTTGCCGTCCCCGGCGTGTCCGAAGCAGGCGATGAGGAGGTTATGCCTTTTTGAGATATCCTCAATACCTGCGATGAGGTCGGGGATAGACGCCCTCGGGACGACTACGTCCTCGTTTATCTTGTCGGGCCTTATCTTCAAAAGCGACGGGGATATGGCTCTGCGCGCCTTCCAGAGGTCCTTTACCTCGTACTTGCCTGTAGCGGCCCTGACGGACGAGGCGCGGGATTCCATGCAAATCTTCTCGATTGTAGAGGCCTCTTTTTCAACAGACTCGGCGCTGCCGTCCGCCTCTATCAAGAGGACGGCGCCTGCGCCTGAAAAGTCCATCTTCGCGTGCTCTTCGACGACCTTTATGCAGGCCGAGTCTATGAATTCAAGCGTTGATGGGACGACCTTCGCCCTGATGATGGCTGATACAGCCTTAGCCGCGTCCTTTATGTCAGGGAAGAGCGCAAGTAGCGTCTTTGTCGTCTCGGGTTTCGGCAACAGCTTCAGGTGCGCCTTCGTGACTATCCCTAATGTTCCCTCTGAGCCTACGAGGAGGCGCGTAAGGTCATAGCCCACGACACCCTTAGCGGTCCTGACCCCTGTCGTGATTATCTCGCCTGTAGGGAGCACGGCCTCAAGCCCCAATACATAGTCGCGGGTGACGCCGTACTTGACGGCGCGCGGCCCTCCGGCGCACTCGGCGATGTTGCCGCCGATGGTCGAGAACTTAAGGCTCGTCGGGTCCGGCGGGTAGAAGAGCCCGAGCTTTTCGACCTCGGTCTGCAACTCCCATGTGACGACACCCGGTTCGACCAAAGCTGTCAGGTTTTCGGTGTCTATCTCGATTATCTTCCTCATGCGCTCTGTCGATACCACAACGCCGCCTTCGACCGGAAGGGACCCGCCGGAGAAGCCAGTGCCCGCGCCCCTCGGTATTACCGGGAAGCCTTCGGAGTTCGCCATCTTGAGTATGAGGGATATCTCTTCGGCGCCGGACGGGAACACGACCGCGTCAGGCAGATAAGGCGAGTTCGTGGCGTCGTAGGAGTAACAGAGGAGGTCTTCCTTCGCGAAAGACGCGTTCGCCTCACCGACTATCCGTTTAAGCTCTCTTTTGACGATTTCACTAAGCATCCGGCCCTCTTAAAGGCGGCCCTTGAGCAGACGAGGGCCTTCTTTCATTATACTCCCAATTGAAGAAATATCAAAACAGATGATGAAAGGGGGATGGGCAGGAATTTTATTTTGAAAACGAGCAACTCGCTGATTATTCGTCCCGGGGCTAAGGCCTTTTGCGCCCTGCCGGGCTTTTTTCGGGATAGGGATTCGCTCCCGTCGCCCTCCCCCGCCCACGCGCTCGCCCCTTAGAGCGCAAGCGTCTAATCTCCCTCGGCTCGCGCGTCACTTCCTCCCTTAAGGTCGCTCACCCTATCCCTGGTTTTGTCTTTAAAAGACAAAGGCCCATAATGTGAGCGCAGCATAAGGGAGCCGGGGTGAGCGAGCCGGGATATGAATCAAAGGGTTCAGGTTGAAAACCTGAACCCTCTAGTAATGCTTCGCTCACCCAGTTGTGTGCCGCATTTTATTTGGTATAATTTATTCAGATGACGAATGGAGAAATTAAATGAATACAGAAAAAGCAAGGGATGAACTGATTAAAGAATTAGATATGCCCCTTTTTCAAGCAAAGGGCTGGATGAAAATAACGGGAATTTCATTAATAATTCTTGGTATCTTAAATACATTAAGTATTATAGGAATCCTGTGGGGTTGGTTATTGATTTGGATGGGTATTATCCTCTATCAAGCAGCGTCACGGGTAGAAGAAGCGGAATTTAGCGGCAAAGAAAATACTTTGGCTATAGCTTTACAAAAATTAAAGACCTTTTTTATTATCTTGGGCGTACTGAGCGTGATTGGAATTATAGCTTTAATCTTGATGTTTGTGATTATTTTTATTGTGGGAATTTTTTCAAATCTTAGTCCCGTGGGTTAGCGTAGCGTAACCCGACACAAACCGTGTCGAGTCGCAGGATGAAGAGCGTGAAAGAGGCTCGTTCTACTCCTCTTTCAGCACGTACCCCACGCCCCTTACGGTGTGGATGAGCTTTTTGGAGAAGTCTTTGGTGTCTATCTTGGAGCGGAGGTGGTTGATGTAAACGTCGACGACGTTCGTCTCGCTGTCGAAGGTCTGGTCCCAGACGTGCTCGGCGATGAGCGTCCTCGTAAGGACGCGGTTAGGGTTCCTGAGGAGGTATTCAAGGAGCGCGTACTCCTTTACGGTTAGCTCCACGTCTACCTCTCCCCTCTTGGCCCGGCGCGTTGCAGGGTCGAGGCTCAAGTCGGCGAACTTAAGTACCGGAGTGCCGGAGACGCCCCTTCTCATGAGGACGCGGAGCCTGGCAAGGAGCTCTTCGAAGGCAAAGGGCTTGGTGAGGTAGTCGTCGGCTCCGATGTTAAGTCCCTTTACCCTGTCCTCGACTGTGTCGCGGGCCGTCAGGAGCAGTACCGGGGCCTTTACGCCCCCGCTCTTAAGGTCTTTCAACACCTCGAGCCCGCCTTTTTTCGGGAGCATGATGTCGAGGATTATCGCGTCGTACTCGTTAACCTCGGCGTAGTGCTGGCCCTCGACGCCGTCATCGCATACGTCGACGGCGTAGCTCTCCTGCTCAAGCCCGCGCTTTATGAACGACGCGACCTTCTTCTCGTCCTCGATTATCAGTATCCTCATATCTTACCCTTGTTACTCGATGTGTAAACCTGAAACCGAAACAGCCGTTACCACATGACCTGACCTTATTATATTTATCGTGAAAGATCAGTCAAAGGGTATTTCAGGCGATTAAAAACTTTTAATTTAATTTTAACCAGGACGGGAGCCCTTTCGGGCTGACCTTGCCCATGGCCACGAGCGTGATATTTTCGGGGGCGAGGAGGCGGGAAGCCGCGTCCCTTATATCACCAAGCCTCACGCCGTCTATGCCCTTCACTATGTCGCGGACCGGAACGACCTTGCCGAAGAATATCTCGTCCCGCGCAAGCTTCGTCATCCTGTTGTCGCTCGTCTCAAGCCCGAGGAGCATCCCGCCCTTAAGCTGTTCCTTCGCGTTCTTAAGCTCGTCGCTCCCGACGGTCTTCGGGAATTTTTTGAACTCCGAGAGGACGAGGTCTATTACGTCCCTGAAGCTTTCCTTCGAGGTCCCGGCGTAGGCGATGAGCGAGCCCGCGTCCTTGCAGAGGTTCAGATAAGTGTAGACCGAGTAGGCGAGCCCCCTCTTCTCCCTTATCTCCTGGAAGAGGCGCGACGACATGCCGCCGCCTAGGATGGTGTTAAGGAGATATATCTTGTACCTGTCCGGGTGCGACTGCGGAGGCGTAGGCACGCCCAGGCAGATGTGGACCTGTTCTAAATCTTTTTTTATGAGCCTTCCGCCAGGGGAGTTCAGTGGCGCGGCCTCCTTCGCCCTTTTCGTAGCGCCGTCGAGAGAGCCGAAGGTCCCTTCGAGGAGCCTTGCGACCTTCCTGTGCCTTAAGCCCCCCGCCGCGGTGATGAAGACGGTGGACGGGTTGTAATGCTCCCTGAAATAACCGAGTATGTCCCCCCTCGATAACGACTTGATGTTCGAGGCGGGGCCGAGTATGGAGGCCCCGAGCGGGTGGTCCTTCCAGAACCTCTCGGCAAAGAGGTCGTGGATGAGGTCGTCTGGCGTGTCCTCGACCATCTTTATCTCCTGCAATACCACGAGCCGCTCCTTGTCCATTTCCTTCTTGTCGAACCGCGAGTTCATGAAGATGTCGGAGAGAAGGTCTATGGCGAGCGGGAGGTCTTTATTGAGGACCTTGACGTAGAAGCAGGTGTATTCGCGCGAGGTGAATGCGTTAAGGACCCCGCCGACAGACTCTATCTCGCGGGAGATGTCGAGAGCGGTCCTTTTTTCAGTGCCCTTGAAGAGGAGGTGTTCGATGAAGTGCGAGACGCCGTTCTGCTTACTCGACTCGTTCCTTGAGCCGGTGTTTACCCATACTCCTATGGACGAGGACTCGACATCCGGCATCTCCTCGGTTATGACGCTTATGCCGCTTCTGAGCTCCGTCTTGTGTATGCGAGACATCCGGTAAACTTTCCGCGAAGGTATTTTGCAGGCTGCTGAAAAAGTCCATCTGCTTTGTTGGCCTCAAAGCGCGTAACTGCGGCGTACAAAAAAGTACGCCTCGCTTCTCGCTCCTCGACGCCTCGCATCTGGAGCTTTTTGAGCAGCCTGGACGTATTCAGCAAACTTTTTGAAAGTAAAAAAGACGGCCCCTTCGGGGCCGTCCGCATTACTATTTACTTGGCGTCGGGCTTCTGCCCAAGGGCCTCTTTCCTTGAAAGGCGGATCTTCCCGTCCCTGTCTATTTCTATGAGCTTCACCATGACCTCGTCGCCCTCCTTGAGGACGTCGCGGACGCTCTTTACGCGCTCTTCCGAGAGCTGGGAGATGTGCACGAGCCCCTCGGTGCCCGGGTACAGCTCCACAAAGGCCCCGAAGTCCATTATCTTCTTCACCTTCCCCTTGTAGATGGCCCCTATCTCGGGGTCCTGGGTGAGTCTCTTCACCATCTCGATCGCCTTCTGCGCGGCCTCGGAGTCGGTGGAGGCTATGTTCACCTTCCCGGTGTCGTCGATGTCGATCTTCACCCCGGTCTCGAGTATTATGCCCTTTATGTTCTTGCCGCCGGGCCCGATGACGTCCTTGATCCTCTCCTGCTTGACGTATATCGTGGTTATCCTCGGGGCATAGACGGAAAGCTCGGTCCTCGGGGTCTCGATGGCCGTCTTCATCCTGCCGAGTATGTGGAGCCTTCCCTCACGCGCCTGATAGAGCGCTTCTTTAAGTATCTCAGCCGTCACTCCGCCTATCTTTATGTCCATCTGGAGGGCCGTGACGCCTTCAGCGGTACCGGCGACCTTGAAGTCCATGTCGCCCAGGTGGTCCTCATCCCCCAGGATGTCCGAGAGTATCGCGGTCTTATCGCCTTCCTTTATAAGGCCCATCGCGATGCCCGCGACGTGCCCCTTGGTCGGCACTCCGGCGTCCATCAAAGAGAGGGACGCGCCGCAGACCGTCGCCATCGAGGACGACCCGTTCGACTCGAATATGTCGGATACGACCCTTATGGTGTAGGGGAAGCCCTCCGAGGGGAGCACCTTGTTGACCGCCCTCTCCGCGAGAGCGCCGTGGCCTATCTCGCGCCTGCCCGGGCCGCGAAGGATCTTCACCTCGCCGACGCTGAACGGCGGGAAGTTGTAGTGGAGCATGAAGGTCTTGTACTCCCAGCCGGAGAGAGCGTCTATCTTCTGCTCGTCCTCCGAGGTGCCGAGGGTGGTCACGACCATCGCCTGCGTCTCGCCTCGCGTAAAGAGCGCGGAGCCGTGGGTCCTCGGCAGGAGCCCGACTTCGCAGGTGATGTTCCTTATGTCCTTCGGCCCTCTGCCGTCCACGCGCACACCGTCTTTTACGACCATCTCGCGCATGATGTTGTACTTCATGTCCTCGAAGACGGCCGTTGCTTCCTTGTCCCTGCCCGGCTCGTCTCCGGCTGCCCCTGCCGCTTCCTTCTTAAGGGCGCTGATGGTTCCGTAGCGCTCCTGCTTTACGGGGATGCGGAGAGCATCGCGGAGACGCTGTTCCACAAGCCCCTTTACCTTCGCCTCGAGCTCGGTATCGTGCGCTTTAAGATGTACCTCGAACTTCGCGAGCCCGGCCTCGGCTATTATCCTCTTCTGGAGCGCTATCACGCCCTGCATCGATTCCTGGGCATAGGCGAGCGCCTTGAGGAGGTAGTCCTCAGAGAGGAACTTAGCCCCGCCCTCGACCATTATGATGGAGTCTCCGGTGCCGGATACGAGGAGGTCGAGGTCGCTTTCCTTCTGCTGTTTGAGCGACGGGTTGCAGACAAGCTCTCCGTTCAAGGAGCCTATCCTTACCGTGGTTATCGGGCCGTTAAAGGGTATGTCTGAGATCCCGAGCGCGACTGAAGCGCCTATAGTCGCCGCTATTTCGGGGTCGTTCTCCAGGTCGACCGAAAGGATGGTCGCGATGATCTGCGTCTCCCTGTACCAGCCCTCCGGGAAGAGCGGCCTTAAAGGCCTGTCGATGAGCCTTGAGCCGAGGACCTCTTTTTCGCTCGGTCTGCCCTCGCGCTTGAAAAACCCGCCGGGTATCTTTCCCGCCGCGTAGGTCATCTCCATGTAGTTGACCGTGAGCGGCATGAAGTCGATCCCCGCCGAGGCGCTCTCGGCCCGGCACGCTGTCACAAGCGCCACGGTGTCGCCGTACCTTACGGTGCACGACCCGTGCGCCTGCCTCGCCATCTTGCCTATCTCTATCTTAAGAGGCCTGCCTGCGAATTCTGTCTCGTATTGCCTTACCAAAGTTATGTTCTCCTATTCTCGGCCGCCTCTAAAAATTATTATTTTCAGGGACAGCCCCTGATTTCTTGAAAAAGATTACGGGCGGCTTAAGCGCACACCTGTGCCTCAAGCCCCCGTTCGAGTTTGCCCGGCCATTTCCGCCGGGCGCCCTGAAGGGCGTAATTTATTTACGGCGAATCCCGGAGGGCCTTGTCCGTGTACCTGGCCCGAAGTGTCCTCCCGCCGCGAACAGACAGAAGCGTGGGCCCGTTACGACCAGCCCAACCGGCCCTCCTGCCGCTCGTATGAGCCCCTTACCTTCTAAGACCCAGCCTCTCGATCAAGGCCTTGTACCTCTCGACGTCCGATCTCTTCACGTAGTCGAGAAGGCGTCTGCGCCTGCCGACCATCTTAAGGAGTCCCCTCCTCGAGTGATGGTCAGACTTGTGGGTCTTGAAGTGGGAGCTCAAGCTGTTGATCCGCTCGCTCAAAAGGGCGACCTGTACCTCCGGAGAGCCCGTGTCGCCCGCGTGGGTTTCAAAAGACTTTATGATGTCCCGCTTCTTCTCTGTTGCCAGCATCCTGATTGACCTCCTTTCTCCGTATACGGTATTTATTGTTATAAATAAAGTCCGGGTGTACCGGTCCCTGAAAACTTCAGAGGGTGAATATTATCACTTTACGTGGCGCAAGGAAAGAGAAAACTTGAGTATTTTCAGACGTCCCTTCCCAAGCCAATATCGCACTTCCGCCCTTATACAGCCTCAGAGACTTCCGTTGAGGCCCCGGGCATTTTAAGCGCCTCGTCAAGGGGGATTATCCTCTTTTCGAGCGCCTCTTTTTCCTCATCCATCTTTACAGCCCCTTCGATATCGAAGGGGCCCGAGGCCGTCCTTCTTAACGAAGTCATGTGCGCGCCGCACCCGAGGGCTCGTCCGAGGTCGTGACAGAGGGTCCTTACGTATGTCCCCTTTGAGCAGACGACCCTGAAAGAGACCTTTGGCAGGGCGATGGCGGTCGCCTCGATGGAGTATATCTCGATATCCTTCGGCTGCCTCTCTACGGTGATGCCCTTCCGCGCAAGTTTATAGAGCGGCACGCCGTTCCGCTTGACCGACGAATACATGGGCGGGACCTGCTGGACCTTGCCCGTGAATTTCGAGAGCGCCTCCATGACCGCCGACCCGGTTACGGCGGAGGCGTCGCCCCTGAAGGTGACCGTCCCGACGGAGTCGTAGGTGTCGGTCTCAACGCCCAGGACAAGCTCGGCCGCGTACTCCTTGTTGCCGCCGTCCAGGAGGCGCGCGCATTTCGTCGCGCCGTCTATTACGAGGACGAGGACGCCCGTTGCCAGCGGGTCGAGGGTCCCAAGGTGCCCGACCTTCTTCGCCCCGAGCTTCTTTTTGACATTTGAGACGACGTCGTGGGAAGTAACGGAGGCCGGCTTATCGATTACGAGGACCCCGTTCATGACCTCTCCGCCGCGTACATCCTTTCCTTGACGATAGCGACTACCCTGCCCTTTATCTCGTCGAGAGAGCCTTTGACGGTGAACCCGGCGGCGTTTCTGTGGCCGCCTCCTCCGAAGTCCTGCGAGATCGCCGCGACGTCGATGTCCCCCTTGGACCTCATCGACACCTTGTACTCGTCGGGGCCGGCCTCCCTGAAGAGGACGCCGACCTCGACGCCCTCGATGCCCCTGGCGTAGTTGACGAAGCCGTCGGCCTGGTCCTTCTCGGCGCCTGTTTGCCTGAACATCTCCTTTGTGACGACGAGGGTCGCTATCTTCGGGACGTTATTCGTTCCCGCGGCCCCGTTCGCCGCTTCTATTATCTCAAGCGTCGACAAGACCATGCCGAGGAGCTTGTATTTGCGCGCGGGGTGGTTTTCGTAGACCCTGCGGGATATCTCCCACGGCTCCGCGCCCAGCCTTACGAGCTCTCCGGCCTTTATGAAGGACTCGGGCGTGGCGGACGAGTACCTGAAAGACCCGGTGTCGGTGTGTATGGCGACGTAGAGGTTCACGGCGATATCTTTGTTTATGGGGATCCCCGCCGCCTTGCAGAGGTCGTAGACGAGCTCTCCTGCGGCGGAGGCGTCAGGCACTATCACATTCACGTCGCCGAAGCGGTCGTTCGTGGCGTGGTGGTCGATGTTGACGACGGTGCCGGGGTGCTTCAGATCCACGAACCCCTTGCCGAGCCTCTCCCTCTGGCCGCAGTCCACGGCGAAGGTCGCGTCGAAAGGCCCCGCACCATCGAGCGAGTGCACGACGGTATCGGCCCCTGGGAGGAACTTGAAGAGCTCCGGGACCGGGTCCTCGAGATAGGCCGTCGCGTCCTTGCCTATGGAGCGGAGCGCGAGCGCTACACCCAGAAGGGACCCCACGGCGTCCCCTTCCGGGCTCACATGGGAGACGACGAGGAACTTATTTCCCTTCCGTATCTCCTCTACAGCCTTGTCGAACCTGTTGTCCATTTTGGTTTTATCGAAGTAAGGGGCGGGCCATGAGCGAAGAAAAACGAAAGAACGTGGAGACCGGCTCGGGGGAACCCTTCACCGGGGTATTCCCGCGGTCGCAAGACCGATCCCCCCCCCGCGCCCGCGGGCCTTTAGTGGCCGCCTCCTCCCTTCATCTCCTTTATGACCTTTTCGATATGATCGGCGTATTCGAGGGAATCGTCAAAGACGAAACTCACGTTCGGTATATGCCGCAGGTCCAGCCTCTTTGCGAGCGCGCGCCTTACAAAGCCGCTCGCGTTGTTGAGTCCGTTCCTGCTCTTCGCCTTGTCCTCGGCGGAGCCTATCTGGCTGAAGAAGACCTTGGCGTCCTTGAGGTCGGGGGTGAGCTCCACGCGGGTTATCGTGACGAACCCGATCCTCGGGTCCTTTATCTCGCCGTGGAGTATCATCGAGGCTACCTCTTCCTTTATTACGTCTGCCACTCTTTCGGAGCGTCTGTAGTTCATCTTATCATCCCTGGCGCTTGTATGCGTCTTTCAGCCGCTCGTGCAGGCTCAAACGCTGATTATCTCGATGGCGTGGTCCGAGACCTCGGCGAGGTGGAGCCCTTCGACGAAGTCGAGGACCTTGTCCATCACCGAATTTACCAAGGCCCTGTCGTTGGAGACGACGGCTACGCCTATTTCGCCCCTCTGCCAGAGGTCGCTTCCATCGACCTCGGCGACCGAGACGTTGTAGCGGTTCTTGACCTTCTCCACGATGCTCTTCAATACCTGCCTCTTGTCCTTAAGAGACCGGCTTTCGTGGATGAGGACGGTTATCCTCAAGACCCCTATTACCATATACGACAAACGGAGGCCCGTCAAAATTCGGGCCTTCGGTTAATGCGAAACAACCTTGTTCAGGCTGCTCAAAAAGCTCCAGATGCGAGGCGTCGGGGAGCGAGGCGTACTCTTTTGTACGCCGCAACGACGAGCTTTGAGCCCAACAAAGCAGATGGATTTTTTGAGCAGCCTGCTTAGAGTTTTGCCGCCTCTTCCTTGAGGGTGTAAAGCTCTACGACGTCGCCGACCTTTATGTCGTTATAGCCCTCTATGGTAAGGCCGCACTCGTACCCGGCGGCGACTTCCTTTACGTCTTCCTTGAACCTCTTAAGCGACGAGAGCTTGCCCTCGTATATGACTACGTTGTCCCTTACGAGCCTCGCCTTCGCGCCCCTCACGGCCTTGCCGTCCGTTACGAAGCAACCGGCGACGATGCCGACCTTGGTTATGCGGAAGACGTCCCTTATCTGGGCACGGCCGAGCGCCTCTTCCTTTACGACAGGCGCGAGCATGCCTTCCATCGCGGCCTTTATTTCATCGACCAGGTTGTAGATGATGGTATAGAGGCGCAGGTCGACGTTTTCCTTCTCGGCGAGCGCCTGCCCCTTCGACTCCGGGCGGACGTTGAAGCCGATGACTATCGCGTTGGAGGCGGCGGCGAGCATTACGTCGCCTTCGCTTATCCCGCCGACCGCGCTGTGTATGACCTTGAGCTTTATGGCGTCGGTCGAGAGCTTCCCGAGGGACTCCTTCACCGCCTCGATCGACCCCTGGACGTCGGCCTTGAGGACTACGTTCAGCTCCTTCACCTCTCCCTTGTTTATCTTGTCATAGAGGTCCGTCAGGCTCACCTTCGCTGTCTTGAGGCGGTCCTTCTCGAGCGTCTTTCTCTGCCGTATGGTCGCGATCTGCTTGGCCGTCGCCTCGTCCTTGACGACCGTAAAGGTCTCGCCTGCCTGCGGCACGCCTGAAAGGCCGAGTATCTCTATCGGCATCGACGGGCCCGCCTCGTCGACCCTTTTGCCCCAGTCGTTTATCATGGCGCGGATCCTGCCGTAGTTGACGCCCGTCACAAGCGCGTCCCCGACCTTCAAGGTGCCGTCCTGTATGAGTACCGTCGATACAGGCCCCCTGCCCTTGTCCAGCTTCGCCTCAACGACGATCCCTCTCGCCGGGGCCTCCGGGCTGGCCTTGAGCTCCAATACCTCCGACTGGAGGAGTATCATCTCGAGGAGCTCTTTTATCTTTATCCTCTTTTTAGCCGAGACCTCGATGAAAATGGTCTCTCCGCCCCACTCCTCGGACACGAGCCCGTACTGAGTGAGCTCCTGCTTGATCCGCGCCGGGTCGGCCTGCGGGAGGTCTATCTTGTTTATCGCGACTATTATGGGGACGTTTGCGGCCTTGGCGTGGTTTATGGCCTCTATGGTCTGCGGCATGACGCCGTCGTCTGCCGCTACGACGAGTATTACGATGTCCGTGGCTTTCGCGCCGCGCGCCCTCATCGCCGTGAAGGCCTCGTGGCCCGGGGTGTCGAGGAAGGTGACGTCGCCCTTGTCCAGATGCACGTGGTACGCGCCTATGTGCTGAGTGATGCCGCCGGCCTCGCCGCTTACGACGTTCGTCTGCCTTATCGCGTCAAGGAGAGACGTCTTTCCGTGGTCGACGTGGCCCATGACGGTTACGACAGGCGCTCTGGGCTTCAAGTTTGGCTGGCCCTCGGCCTCCGCGGCGCCCGGCTCCATGAGGGTCTCTTCGTGTACCGCGCCGCTTTCGACCTCGTACTCGTATTCCTGCGCGATGAGCGTTACCGCGTCTATGTCTATGAGCTGATTGACCGTAGCCATGATGCCGAGGCCCATGAGCTTCTTTATGATCTCGCCGGCCTTTACGCCGAGCCTCTGCGAGAGGTCGGCGACACTTATGGCGTCGACTATCCTTATGACCCTCTTGGAGGCCTTTGTCACGGTGATCTCGGTCTTCTTCATGGGCCGCGCCTGCGCGGACTGCGCCCTTGCCCTTTGAGCGTCCCTCGACTGGTACTTGTCTTTCCTGCCGGCCGGGCGCTTCGGGGCGAAGAACTTCTTCACCTCGGGCTGTCTCTCGAAGACCTTGACCTCTTTCTTGGCGGCAGGGACCTCCGCAACCGGAGCGACCGGCGCCTCTGCCTCGGGCCTTTCTTCTGCGAGCGCGGGGGCCGAAACCTCCGGTATCTCCTCGGTCTCCTCGACCTTGAGCTCCAACAATATCTCGGCCGGGGTCTTCTCCCTCGTCTTTCGCGGCGCGCCCTTTTTGGCAACGTCCTTCTTCTCGTCGACGGCCTTTATCCTGCCGCGCCCCCGTATGGGCTTCTTCTCTTCCTTCTTCTCTTCTTTGGCTCCGGCCTTGACCTCTAACGGAGGCTCCGGCAGCTTCACTTCGGCCTTGGCAGGGACCGAAGGCGCGGCCTGGGCCGCCGTGACCTCGACGGGCCTCTCCGTTACCTCGGGCCCCTTCTGCTCAGGTGCAACCGCCTTCGTCTCGATCACCGGCTCGGGTTCAGCCGGCTTTGGAGCGGACCTCCTCCGTATTACCGAGGGTTTGATCCTCTTCTCCTCGACGTCCTTTGTCTGTTTCTCTTTTTCGTTTGTCATTATGCTGGCGAAACCCCCAAAAAGGCCTTGATCAGCCTTTGCCTTTTCCCTCTTCCGAGGTCATGGTACTTTATTTTAATATGAGCCCCCGGAGCTCACTCTCCTCCGGAAGCGTTACAACGCGCTTAAGCGCCTTTCCGAAACACTCTCTTCTTTTATACGCGGCCTTGATGCATCCAGGGTCGCGGCATATGTAAGCGCCCCTGCCGGGGAGCCTCCGTTTGTCGTCGAGCTTGAGCGCTCCGTCGACGGCCGAGAGCCTCGCAAGATTGTGCTTGTCCCTTACGGCCCTGCAACTGATACAGGTCCTCTCCGGCATCCCTATCTGCCCGCGTGCTCCTGTATGGAGCCCAGGATAAGCTCGACGGATTCGTCGTTGAGCCCCTCGACCTTCAACAGGTCCTCGCGGGTGAGCCTCATTACCCTGTCCGGGGTGTCGTACCCGCCCTTTACGAGCGAGAGCGCCACCTCGGGGGAGACGTTCAGGAAGTCGACGATCGTCTTGACGGTTAAGGCCCTCTCCTGCTCCTCACGGGCCCCTGCGGCCTCGACCTCTTTACGGAGCGCCTCGTCGGGGGTGAGCCCTTCCCTCGCGCCCTTGGACTCGGTCTCGGTCCTTATGTCTATCTTCCAGCCCGTGAGCTTCGCCGCGAGCCTGACGTTCTGGCCCTTCTTCCCTATGGCGAGCGAGAGCTGGTCGTCGGGGACGATCACCTCCATCGCGTGCTCGGCCTCGTCCATTATGACCCTCGCAATCTGCGCGGGCGAAAGGGTGTTCTTCACGAATATCGCCGGGTCGTTCGACCAGTGGACGATGTCTATCTTCTCACCCTTGAGCTCCTGCACGACGGCCTGGACCCTCGAGCCCTTTACGCCGACGCACGCGCCGACCGGGTCGACGTCGTGATTGTGGGAGACTACCGCTATCTTCGCCCTGTCTCCGGGCTCCCTCGCCGCGCCCTTTATCTCTACTATCCCCTCGTAGACCTCGGGGACCTCCATCTGGAAGAGCTTTATGAGAAAGCCGGGGTGGGTGCGGGACATGACGACCTGCGGCCCCTTCGCCTCGCTCTTGACGTCGAGGACGATGCCCCTCAAGCGCTCGCCCTGCCTGTAGCCTTCGCGCCTGACCTGCTCCTTCTTGGGAAGCACCGCCTCGGCCCTTCCGAGGTCGACGATGATGTCGCCCTTCTCGAACCTCTGCACGATGCCCGTTATGATCTCGCCCTTCTTGGAGCTGTACTCGCTGAATATTATGTTGCGCTCGGCCTCCCTGACCTTCTGTATGATTATCTGCTTGGCGGTCTGGGCGTCGATCCTGCCGAACTCCTTCTGGTCGAGCTTTACGCCGAGGCTGTCTCCGAGAGCGACCTCGGGGTCGAGCTCCTTGGCGGACTCGAATGATATCTCGGTGTCGGGGTCCTGGGCCTCCTCGACGACGGTCTTGAAGAGGAAGAGCTCTATCTCCCCGGCCTCCTCCTGGTAGTGCGCCTCGATGACCTTGTTCTGTCCGAACCTCTTCTCGGCCGCCTTCAACATGGCGGACTCAAGGGCGTCGATGAGTATGCTCTTATCTATCCCCTTGTCTTTGCCGACCTGGTCGATTATATGGGTCAGATTCAATGACATTTTAAAACAACCTCCGAAGTCTCTTATTCTTTAATTTTAAACCCGCCATGCGGCGCGGG
>JACREV010000273.1 GCA_016218095.1 Deltaproteobacteria bacterium
AAGAGGTCGTCGGAGGAGCCCCTGGCCGCGGCGGCCTCAAGGCTTTCCGCCGCTTCCGCGAACATCCCCTTCTGATAATAGACCTTCCCCAGGGAAAAGAGCAGGTTCGTCCGGACCGACTCGTTCTTCGTCAGCTCAAGCGCCTTCCGGAGCATCGGCAGCGCGCTGTCGAACTCCCTCAAATTGTAATAGATGACGCCGATGTTCATGTAAAGGCCGCCTGAATCCGGCGCGAGGGCGAGGGCCCGCTCGTATTCCTTTACAGCCTCCGCGTATCGCCCCGCCTCTGCGTAGGCGACCCCGAGGCTCCCGTGGGCCGTGGCGCTCTTCGGCGCGTCCTCGACCGCCTTTTTCCAGTACGACAACTCGTCCTTCCAGGTCTTTATCGCCGCGACCGTATCCACCGAATAAAAGACGAGAAGCGGCAGGACTATAACGACCGGGACAGCCTTCATGAGGCTCCCCGAAGGCCCCCTGGACGCCCTCCCGGCCCCGAAAAACTCCCTTAGGAGGAGCGCGATGAGTATCGCGAACCACGCGCTCGGCATGTAAAGGTACCTCGACGCGAAGACCCATTCCCCCTGTATGTACTTTATGAGGAGGATCGCCGGGGAGAGCGGGACGAGTATCCAGAAGACGCACAACGCTATCCGCCTGTCACGAAATCTCACGAGGGAGTAAAGGACGAGCGAGGCAAGCAAGAGCGCAAGGAGGACCTCGTGGTTAAAGAGCCCCGATATCGACTCCGTCGGCCTGAACGCGTAGTAGAGCTTCAAGTCGAACGGGAAGACGAGCTTGCCGATGTATTTGCCGGCGATGGCGGCGACCGACAGGACATACTGGAAGGGGCTCATGTCGTGCTCGACATTGAGCGGGCCGCTTATGCGGGACCTTACGAGAAGGAACGCGCCTGTGGCTATCGCATAAGGCATGTAGCGCACAACCGACTTAAGCGAGAGCCTCTCTTGCGCATAATCGTAGACTACGATGAGGAACGGCAGGAATATCGCCGTCTCCTTTGAAAGCAGGCCTACCGCGTAGAAGAAGACCGAGAAGGCGTAAAGGAGCGTCACGCCGGTCCGGGCGCGTGAGGCCCTCGCGTAAAGATAGAATGAGAGGAGGCTAAGGAACGTGAAGAAGAGCTCCATCACGGCGGCCACCCATGTGACCGCCTCCACATTGACCGGGTTGAGAGCGAACATGAGCCCGGCGGCGAGCGGGAATATCGGGAATGCGCCGCGGTCGGCTCCCGCTCCGTACTCTGAGCGCCCGGAGTAGGAGCCGAGCACGACAGAGGCCGAGAGGAAGACCATGACCGCGTTCAAGATGTGCAGGAAGACGTTCACGAGGTGATACCCGAAAGGCTCCTTTTCTGCGAAGGCGTATATAGCCATATTGACGAGGTGGAGCATCGGCCTGTAATAGTTTGAGGCGCCCTGGACGAAATCGCCCTCGTAATAGCCCCACGGCGGGGAGGTGAATATCACCGGTATGTAGCTCGCGCTCGTCAGCCACTTGTTCTCGGTTATCTGGGGGAAGTCGTCGCGGAAAAAGCCCGACGAGAGGGCGCCGAAGTAGACGACGAAGGTGACTGCTATTATGATCGGTATGGGAAGATACTTTTTCATAAGATGGGGCATCGCTGGCTTCCCTGGGCGAACAGGGCCCAAGTTTTTTTCATGCGCGGCGGCCCGAGCGCGATCCAAGGCCCATTCGCCGCGCTGGCAACCGGATTATATCAAAATCGCATCCCGTATGGAACATCGTATATGGACGGATGCCCTTTCATGCGTACCCCCCGTTAAGGCGGTCGCTTAAAAAAAGGCCCCTGTAGCGTTCGCTACAGGGGCCGACATATACCGGGAATTTACTTTAGGCTACCTCTAAAAATTGTTATTTTTCCTGACTGCTCGGCGCAGGGCCAAAGTTGGTTCTGCCTTAGGGTCTGACAATTCTTCAGCCGTTTGATACGGATTTGCCCGTCCGGCCAGGACTGTGTCAGGGCGAAAATAAAAATGCTCACATATTATCATATATGCTGCGCTTTTTATTTCCGCCCTTCCTTGACCTCAGAAAAAATTCCTAATTTTTAGAAGTAGCCCTTTAAAGAGCTTGAGTCAAGGCCTTTAGTGGCAACACCCCTGGTGCGTGAGCTCCCTTATGGCGAGGACATCCTCGTCGAAGGAGTCCCTCTGCTCGTTCGTGCGCCTCTGCATCTCGGTTATCGGGGCGGGCGTGAACTCCGCCTCTATCTTCCTCATCCCCTCGGCTATCCCGATCCTCATGTTCCTGTCGAGGCACTTGTCGACCATCTCGAAGAACTCCTGGTCCTCCTTCCTGATGTGCCCCCTCAAAGAGACGATCATGGAGGTTATGATGCTGTCAAGGATGGTCTCCTCCTCGAGGGCAGAGCGGAAGTTAGCGAGGAGCGTCATGATCTCCCTGTGCTCCTCTTTTATGATGGCGGTAAGGGATTCACCGAAGGCCAGGACGTCGCGCATCGCCGGGAAGAGGACCTCCTCCTCCTTGAGCCCAGAGTGGAGGTGAATGGCGTTGGCGAGCTCATAGGTCGAGACCCAGAGGGCCTTGATGTCGCGCCTCTTTATCTGTACCTCTACCTCGTCGAACATCTTCAATATCTGCCTGTGCTCGAGGATGAGGGTGCCGATCGGGTCGTTCTCGTCGAGCCACTGTTCGTCGGCCCCGTCGGCCTCGGGCGCGAGCCGGACTATCTCCTTGATCTTGAATGCACGGGAGAACCCGAGCTTGCAGTAGCCCTTCGGGCTCCTGAAAAGCTCCGGGTCTTCATAAGCGGCCTTGAGGTCATTGAACGCGGCCTCGTCGAATGCTATTGTACCATCGCGGCAGATGGCGCAACAGGTGCCCTGCGTGCAACGGTATTTTATTTCGAGCTTCATTGACATCGGAACAACCTCCTCGGCGCGCCCCGCTATCAGGCGTGGCCTACGGTCTCGCCCTTATTGGCGGAAGGCATGATCGGCATACCGAACTCGTCGTTGAACTTGGTTATTATGTAAAGGAGGGTCCTGTGGTTGAGGAGGAGGCCCTCGTAGAGCTTGGTCTTGGTAAGGCTGTCTACGTAGAACTCGTACGAGAACTGGACCTGCTTGGCTACACCCTGGTCGTCAAGGTTCATGTCGTATGAGTTCTGCAGGAAGATAAGGTCCTTCCTGATCTCGCCGTAAAAAGCGTCGCGGTCGTTCTCGTTCATCTTCTTCATCTTCTCGACGTGCTCTCCGGCAATGGCGACGCCGTTAAGGACCACGATGAGCCCGGGATAGTCCTTTGGCTGGATGACCCTCTGTCTCTTCATGGAACCAAGGGGATAATCGACCTCAAGGTGGAAATTAACGTTGTCGTCCTTGATGTCGGTCACCT
>JACREV010000274.1 GCA_016218095.1 Deltaproteobacteria bacterium
ATGCCGTCGACCTCGGGCATCCGGATGTCGCTTATGACGATATCGAATGCGCTGTTCTTAAGCGTATCGAAGACCGAGTTGCCCCCGGAGGTCTGGATGACGGAAAAACCCTCCTTCATAAGGTGGGTGTTGAGCACCTTCCGTATCGGCTCCTCGTCGTCAACGACGAATATCGACCTTTTCCTCTCTTCCATCTACCATCCGCGACAAGATGTGGTCAACACAGCCTGAGCAAAAAAATAGCAGGGGCGAAGTTTCGGCCCTGCTTGATCTAAAGAGAATTTTTGGAACTGAGAGGCATCTCGTATACCCGCTACTTAAGGACACGGGATTTTACCTTAGAACCGATGGTTTGTTCAATGTTTTTAATGTTGAATGGGGCGTGGAGGAGGGACGGTCAAAGACCCGCCCGTTGCCGGCCCTACCGAGTCTTGTAACTAATTGTAATCCATAGGTTTTTGAGACGGAGGGGCGGCCTATGGCGCGGACGTGCCTTTCCGCCCCTTTATCCACCTGTAGACGACGGGTACGAGCGAGACGATTACTACGAGCGCAAGCCCTATTACGAACTGCCGGGACAAGACCCCCCGGAGGAGGTCGAATATGGAGCTTGAAAAGACGACATAGGCGACCACACCGGGTATCATGAAGACAAAGGTCGCCCAGAGATATTCGAGGAACCCGACGCGGGTCAACCCGAAGGCGTAATTGAGGAAGTTATATGGGAATAGGGGGATGAGCCTTGTGAACGCCACTATCTTCCACCCCTCTTCCCCGACCCTCCTGTCGAGGTCCCTGAGCTTCGACCCCTCTATCCTGGATCTTACCCAATCCCTCCCGAGGTATCTCGCTATAAGGAAGGCGAGAGAGGCCCCGACAGTCGCGCCGAATATGGTATAGACGCTCCCCCAGAGAGGCCCGAAGAGGACCCCGCCGACGACGGTCAGTGGTAGTCCCGGGACCATGAGCGACGGGGCAACAGAATAGACGACGACGTATGCCACCGGCCCCCATATCCCGAATGAGGCTATCCAGACGCGGAGCCTCTCCTCTTCGAGGTACTCGCCGAGCCCGAATACCCTGACGGATATAAAGACCGCCGCAAGGATGAGCCCGAAGACGACGATCTTTATCCCTGAGCCCCTCACCTCCCCCTCCTTATGAGGGCCTTCGAGGCCTTAGGGAACCACCCTGTAAAGAGCCGCTCCTTGTAGTACTCGTCCGCCACCCGCTTAAGCCCCATCGAGCGCGTGGGATAGACGTGGATGGTCCTCGATATGTCCGATATGGGGATGCCTTTCCTCATGGCGAGGGTGAACTCGGGGAGGAGCTCCCCGGCCCCCGGCCCCAGGATATGCGCCCCGAGTATTCGGGCCTTTTTATCGGTAATGACCTTTACAAGGCCCCGTGGCTCGCCTTCTATTACGGCCCTGTCGACGGAGGTGAAAGGGAACCTGTATACCTTGACCTTGCCGTGCTTATCCCTCGCCTCGTCCTCGGTGAGACCTACCCTCGCAAGCTCCGGGTCGATGAAGGTCGTCCATGGCACGGCATTGAGCTCAAGCTTCCTTTTGAAGAACGGGAAGAGGGCGTTTCCGAGCGCGATACCCGCGTGGTACTCGGCGACATGGGTAAAGGCGAAGGAGCCTATGCAGTCGCCTGCCGCGTAGATGTGCGGTTGCGTTGTCTTCAAGTGTTCGTCGGTCTTGATACCCTTTCTGGCGTCGGACTCGACCCCGGCGGCGTCTAACGCAAGCCCTTCTACATTCGGGCTTCTGCCTATCGCGGCCATTACCTCTTCCGCCCTGAAGACGCGTTCTCCGGAAAGGGAGGGGGAAAGGGAGCGCGTGTAGACGGCCTTAACCCCTCCCTCGGCCTTTACTTCCTTGACCTCGGTATTGAAGGCGACCTCTATGCCGTCCTCCGCAAGATAATCTCGAAGAAGCGAGGAGAGCTCCCTCTCCTCGCGCGACAAGACCTGGCCCTGCCTTTCTATTATCGTCACCTTCGAGCCGAGACGGGCGAATATCTGCCCGAACTCGACCCCTATCGGCCCGCCGCCGAGTATGATGATAGACGCCGGCAGGCTCTTCAATCCGAGCGCCGTCTCGTTCGTAAGAGCCCCTGCCTCCTTTAGCCCCGGCACGGATGGAATAACGGGGCTCGAACCTGTGGCGATTATGAACCTCCTGCCCTTGAGCCTCTCCCCGTTCACCTCGAATGTATGAGGGTCGAGAAATTTGCCGGCTCCGAACATGACCTCGACACCCATCCGCCTGAACCGCTCAGGGTCGTCGTTCTCGGCTATGCGGGCTTGAGTCCGCCTCATCGCGTCCATTACCGCGGGGAAGTCGACCTCCACGCCCCCTGTCTTTATCCCGAACTCTCCGGCCCTCCTTAAGAGGGAGGCGACCTTTGCGGACCTGACAAGCCTCTTCGTAGGCACGCACCCGGTGCGTAGACAATCCCCTCCGAGCGAGGTCTTGTCTATTAACGCCACGCGCGCGCCGAGCTGTGCCGCGCCGCTTGCGGAGACGAGCCCGGCGACACCGCCGCCTATTATTATGAGGTCGAATTCTTTCATATCAGGAAAGCCCTAATCCAAGTTTAACAGGTTATTGATTTCCATGCTGAAGATGTCCGGCTATCTCTTGATGAGCCTGAGGGTCTCTGAAAGCGCCGGTATGCCGGTCCTGCCGCCGGGCTTAAGGCATTTGAGCGCCGCGAAGGCGGAGGCGAATTCGACCGTCTTTTCGATCCCCCAGCCCTGCAAGAGCCCGTAGATGTACCCGCCGTGGAAGACGTCGCCTGCCCCTGTCGTGTCCACGGCCTTTACCTTGAAGGCCTTC
>JACREV010000270.1 GCA_016218095.1 Deltaproteobacteria bacterium
CATTGCGCAAAATTCCCCACTGCTGCCTCCCGTAGGAGTCTGGCCCGTGTTTCAGTGCCAGTGTGGCTGATCGTCCTCTCAGACCAGCTACCCGTCTTAGCCTTGGTAAGCCATTACCTCACCAACAAGCTGATGGGACGCGGGCTCATCCTCGAGTGACAGATACCGAAGTACCCGCCTTTAACCTCAGGACTTTCGTCCCGTGGTCTTATCCGGTATTAGCCCGCCTTTCGGCGGGTTATTCCAGTCTCAAGGGTAGATTACCCACGCGTTACTCACCCGTGCGCCGCTTTACTTGCAGGGTTGCCCCCGCTTTCTCGCTCGACTTGCATGTGTTAGGCGCGCCGCTAGCGTTCGCTCTGAGCCATGATCAAACTCTCCAATTAAATCTACAAATTGGATTTGAAAGGGTTTCTTTCTAGATAGGTTTGACTGTGCTTGCTATTTAGTTTTCAAAGAGCAGAAGTCTTGCGGATTTTTATGGCAGACTCATCTATTATAATCTTACCATACAGCCCCTCGACCGTCAAGCTTTTTCGAGGGCTCGCTTTTACCGCAGCGAGATTCAGCATTATATCTATTTACAGGAGCGTGTCAAGAAAAACTTTGACTATTTTTTCTTTTTGGTGTTTTTTCTTCTCTCGCCCCTGTGCCGCTTAAAGCAAACACCCGAGCTTTGATCACCAAAAAAAACGCCGGCCCTTCACCCATCGATGTTGCCCCCTGAAGCCCTACAACCCCCGGAAGGTCCAGCAAGATTTACTATTATATACTAATCGAAAGTCATGTCAACCAAAAATAACCTTTTGAGCAAACTTTTTTCAGGGCTGGCCCTTGGAGGGTTGAGCAGAAGTTATTGTACGCGAAAAACCCTTGAAAAACAGGGAAAACAGGCCCACTGCCTGTCACGGGGAGCGCAGACTATCCGAAGACTATCCTCTTGAAAAACCTCTTTCCCACCTGCAGGAGGAAGCCCTTGCCTGTCGCCACTTCCTCTCGCGGGTTCAGCGCGCGCTCTCCGTCGACCTTGACGCCGCCCTGCTCTATGAGCCTCATCGCCTCAGATGACGATTTGGCGAGCCCCGCCTTTACGATCACCTTTGCGAGCCACATCCGCTCGCCGTCGGGCGCTACATAAGCCTCTTCTATCTCCTCGGGGGTCTCCCTCTTCGTGAAGAGGTTTCTAAAGTCATCGCGGGCCTTGGTAGCGGCCTCACGACCCGCAAAGCGCTCGGTGAGCTCGAACGCGAGCGCCTCCTTCGCCTCCTTGGGGTGGACCTTGCCCGCCTTTATCTCTGCCACGCGCTCGTTCGCGGCGGAAGACAGGAGCTCGTAGTACCGCGCCATCAAAGCGTCGGAAATCGACATCACCTTGCCGAATATCTCGGAGGGCGGCTCGGTTATGCCTATGTAGTTCCCGTACGACTTGCTCATCTTCTGCACGCCGTCGGTCCCCTCCAGCAGAGGCATGGTGATCACCACCTGCGGGTCCTGCCCCATCTCCTTTTGAAGCTCTCTCCCTACAAGCAGGTTGAAGAGCTGGTCGGTCCCGCCGAGCTCGACGTCGGACTTAAGCACCACCGAATCGTACCCCTGTATGAGCGGATAGAGGAACTCGTGTATGGCTATGGGTCTCCCCTCCCTGTACCTCTTCTGGAAGTCGTCCCTCTCGAGCATCCTCGCAACCGTGTACTTGGACGCGAGGCTTATGAGGTCGGTCGCCGTGAGCCTCTCCATCCATTCGCTGTTGAAGACGACCTCTGTCTTCTTCGGGTCGAGTATCTTGAAGACCTGCGCGGTGTATGTCGTCGCGTTCTTCTTGACCTCGTCCTTGGTAAGCGCCTTCCTCGTCTCGGACTTGCCCGTGGGGTCGCCTATCATGCCGGTGAAGTCGCCTATGAGGAGGAGGACGTGGTGGCCGAGGTCCTGGAAGTGCTTGAGCTTCTGTATGAGGACGGTGTGGCCGAGGTGCAGGTCCGGGGCGGTGGGGTCGAACCCGGCCTTTACGCGGAGCCGCTTACCCTTTGCCTCTGCCGCCACGAGCTTCCTTAAGAGGTCGCCTTCGGAGATTATGCCGCTCGTGCCGCGCTTTATGATATCTATCTGTTTATGAGGGTCCATTTTTGGGTCCGAATCCGTTGTTTTGAATGTCTCAATAGAGCATGGCGTAGATGTTATATCCTATGACAAGGAGGCCGATGATCAGGTTCAGGGGTCTCGTCCTGTCTGTGGCGCCGGGTATGAAGAGGGTGTCTATCCTGAATGCCTCGGTCACCCTGTTCTTCACGAAGGCGGTGTAGATGAGCATGATGCCGTATGCAATGCCGCCGTATGTAAGGACCATCTCGAAGGTGCTCATTACTCTTTCTCCTTAAGCTCGACTTTTATCCTCTTGATGGATATCGCCCTTCCGGCCGACGACTCCACCTCCATGAACGCGCCCTGAAGCTCCACGCCCCTTCCGGCGAGCTCGAACCGGACGGGCATTTGCGTAACGAACCTCTCGACGACTATCTCTCTTTTTATCCCTATGACCGACTCTGTCGGCCCCGTCATGCCGGCGTCCGCGATAAACGCCGTGCCGCCGGGCAGCACCCTTTCGTCTGACGTCTGCACGTGCGTGTGCGTGCCTATTACCGCGCTCGCCATGCCGTCCAGGTGCCACGCGAGAGCCGTCTTTTCCGAGGTCGTCTCGGCGTGCATGTCGACCATCACCACCGGGGTCTCGGCCTTGAGCCTCTGGACAAGTGATCTACCCGCCCTGAACGGGCAGTCGACCGACTCCATGAAGACGCGCCCTAGGAGGTTTACTATCCCCACCTTCGCGCCTGAAGCGCACTCGAACAAGACAGACCCCGCGCCGGGCGCGCCCTCCGGGTAGTTTGCGGGCCGGAGCAGTTTTTTTTCCGAGCGGATGTAGTCGTATATCTCCTTTTTGTCCCATATATGGTTCCCGGAGGTAATTACGTCCACGCCGAGCTTGAAGAGCTCCTCGGCTATCTCAGGGGTAATACCAAAGCCGCCCGCCGCGTTCTCGCCGTTGGCGACGACGATATCGGGCGCGAGATCGCCGACAAGGCGCGGGAGGCACTCCCGCACCGCTATGCGGCCCGGCCTTCCCACTATGTCGCCTATGAATAGTATTTTTACGAGGTCCTGCATCAGGAGAGGTTCTTTCTGAGAGAAGCATTTTTAAAAAACAATTGAGCGCCTCCGCTCCCGCGGAGGCGCTCAAGCTTCAAGCCTTACTTCGCGTACTCAACGGCCCTCGATTCCCTTATGACCGTCACCTTTATCTGTCCGGGGTAGCTGAGTTCCTTCTCTATCTTCCTCGCGATGTCCTTCGATAAGACGACGGCCGCGTCGTCGGAAATCGCCTGGTTCTCTACGAGCACCCTGATCTCCCTGCCCGCCTGCAGCGCGTAGGTCTTCTCGACCCCGGGGAAGCCCTTGGCGATGTTTTCGAGGTCGTCGAGCCTCTTCACATAGGACTCCAGCATCTCCTTCCTCGCGCCGGGGCGCGCGGCGGACAATGTGTCCGCGGCCTGGACGAGCACGCCGAGTATCGAGTCCGGGCTGTCGTCGTGGTGCTGGCCTATGGCAGAGACTATCTTCGGGGATTCCCCGTATTTTTTGGCGAGCTCCGCGCCTATGGCCGCGTGCGGCCCCTCGACCTCGTGGTCGACGGCCTTGCCTATGTCATGGAGGAGCCCGGCCCTCCTTGCGATCTTCGTCGGCAGCCCCAGTTCCGACGCCATTATGCCGCAGATGAAGGCGACCTCCATCGAGTGCGAGTAGACGTTCTGCGCGTAGCTCGTCCTGAACTTCAATCTTCCGATGAGCTTCTGTATCTCCTTGTGTATCCCGTGGAGGCCGGTGTCGAATATCGCCCTCTCGCCGGCCTCGTTTATTGACTGCGCGACCTCGGCCTCGACCTTGGAGACGACCTCCTCTATGCGGGAAGGGTGGATCCTCCCGTCCGTTATGAGCCTTTCAAGCGAGAGCTTGGCTATCTCACGCCTTACCGGGTTATGGCCCGAGAGGATGACCGCCTCCGGCGTGTCGTCTATGATGACGTCAATGCCGGTAGCCGCTTCGATCGCGCGGATGTTCCTGCCTTCCCTGCCGATGATCCTGCCCTTCATCTCGTCGCTCGGGAGGCTCACGACCGAGACGGTCCTTTCAGCCACGTACTCGCCCGAGTACCTCTGGATGGCGAGCGAGATTATCTCCTTCGCCTTCTTGTCCGCCTCTGCCTTGGTCTCTTCCTCTATCCTCTTAAGGAGCTTTCCGGCTTCCAGCTTCGCCTCGTTCTCCATGTTCTCGACGAGCTGTCTTTTCGCCTCCTCGGAGGAGATCCCGGCGATCGTTTCGAGCTTCGCCATCTGCTGGGCTATGAGGGAGGCGGTCTCGGCCTCCATGTCGCTCACCTTTTTCTCCTGGGCGGCTACGGCCTTCTCCTTCTTCTGTAACTCGACCTCTTTCCTGTCTATGGATTCGAACTTCTTGTCGAGGTTCTCCTCCTTCTGCTGTACCCTCTTTTCAATCGCCTGGAGCTCTTTTCTCCGCTCCCGGGTTTCCCTTTCGAACTCGGTCTTGCCCTGGAATATTATGTCCTTCGCCTGGAGGTCGGCCTCCTTGCGCGTGTTCTCGGCGTCCTTCCTTGTGTTCTCGGCCTCTCTCTTAGCGTCCGCTATTATCGCCTCAGCGGACTTCTTCCCTGCCTCGGCGTTGGCGTTTTCCATCTTCTTCTTTGTGACGAAACCTATGGCTACCCCGACAAGTATCGCTATTACAGCTACGGCCGCAACAAATACAATCGTCGATACTTCCATGTGAACGACCCCCTTCTGCCCGTTATTTATAAAGGCGGCGCCAGCTCCCGGAAGGACGCTTGTAATGTCCTTCCCTCCGTCGCCGCCAAACCCTTGAGGACTATCCCGCGGCCCTTATGAGCCTTTTCTCGGTAACGATGGCCGAGACCCTGACGTCATGGGGCTCAACGGGTATTTCCTCTTTTAAAACCTGGAAGTCGTACGCGAGAGCCACTATCGGACAACGGACGCCTGAAAGCGCCCTGTCGTAGTAACCCTTGCCGTACCCCAACCGGCCCCCCTTCTCATCGAACGCGACACCCGGGACGACGACGAGGTCGAACGAGCCGGCAAAGGCCCTTTCTTCCCGTTCAGCCGGTTCCGGTATGTCGTAAGAGCCGGGGGCGAGCTCTTTCAAGCTTTTGACCTTGAAAAATGCGAGGTGTCTTCCTCCACCCCTCAAAACCCTCGGGTAGGCCGCCTCCTTGCCGTCCCGTATCGCCCTCTCGAAGACCTCGTCGGTAAGCACCTCGTTCGAGAAGCTCGAATACAAAAGGAGCGCCCTTGCCACGGCGTAGAAAGGAGAGTCGATGAGCCGTCTTTGTATAAGGGAGCTTTTTCTGTAAACATCCTCGAACGCCATCTCGCGGCGCCTCTCGAGGAGTTCGCTTCTTACGCGCTCCTTCAGGACGGAATTCTTCATCAACCTTTCGGCTTTGAAAGGAAAGAGGGATATCGGTGAGACTGAGGGAGAAGAGGGAGACGGAGCAGGGGCGTGAAAATGCCCCGATTTGCGACTATATTGCCTCGCTTCTGTTTACTTTCATTATCATCGAACCGAATCGGGGCTCCTGTAAAGCCATTTATGCTTAATCCGGGTTTCCGCCGGTTGCCGCGTGATTTTCAGCCCCTGACGCCCGTTTACGCGGCCACTTGCCTTTTAAGGCCGGTCCCTATCCCGTTATCCACCTGGGCCCCATGAGGGTTTTACGCGCCCTTTAGGCCCGGATTTTTAAACTCCTCCCCCGCGACATGCCGTGTCAGTAGTATTTTGAACCTGTCGGAACAGGTGGGGCCTTAGTTTACTTGCATTCGACTTTCCCGCGAAGGGACATGCCGGCCGCCAGTCAGGGAAAGCCCCTGTTTTAGAATGTTGGTTCTAAAAACCCTACTAAAGCACAAACACGGCAGGGGAGGAGCTCCAATTACTCCAGTCTCCTGTCTATCAATTGAGCGAGCTCCTCAGACTTCCTCCCTAACCTTTCAAGCGTCTCCTTTGTCTTGATAACCTCGCCGGTAATGTTCAAAGCGGCTAATAGCGCCAGGTCCAAGGTCGAAACAGCCTTAGTGGTCTCCTTTACCTCCTCTATCTTATGGTTTAGGTAATGTTCAACAGCCCGGATGTAATCCTCGCCCTCCTCGCTTTTGACGACGAGTTTGTGGCCGTAAATCTTGAGCTCGGCTACCTTCTTCAAGCCCACCTCACGCGTTCTGTATGAGTCCGTCAAGCCTGGCAAGGAGTGTGTCGACCTTCTCCTTTACGAGCGCCTTTTCGGCTTCGAGCTTCCGTATCCTCTCCTTGAGGTCCTCCGTCTCGCGCTCCTTCCGATCCAGAGAGTCCCTCAGGGACCTGTTTTCAGCCTGAACGAGCTCGCTTGCCTCCAGAAGACGCGAAATTCCCGCCTCGAGCCTGTCGAATTTCTCAAGTGCCATGAAAAAAATGCCTCCGCTTCATTTTCATATTACTTTTTTCAGGGTAAGAAGTCAAGGGAATAGCTTTGAAGGAGTGGGGTTATTCAACTCGCTTTTTGGCGCAAAAAAAGCGGCGCTTACCTTTCCGGAAAGCGCCGCTAAGAGGGCCATTTCAGTAAAAAACATGTTCAGGCTGTTCAAAAAGCTCCAGATGCGAGGCGTCGAGGAGCGAGAAGCGAGGCGTACTCTTTTTGTACGCCGCAGCTACGAACGACGAAGACAACAAAGCAGATGGACTTTTTGGGCAGCCTGCTAATAAGCGTAGAGGTTGCCGTACGGGCGTAACGACACCGGGATGAGCTTCTTGAACCCCTTTTTCATTATCTCGTCGAGGGATAGCCCCATGTCCTTGCAGTACTCGGCAAGGGAGTCCTTCAGGACCTTCATGTCCTCGTCGTCAAGGTCCAGTATGCCGACCTCGGCCCCGCAGTTCTCCTTTTCGACCTCGCCCCTCACGTATATGACCCCGCCGTGCATGCCGGTGCCGAGGTAGTCCCCGACTATCGGACGCCCGTCATCGTTCAGGCCGAGGAGTATGAGCACGCCGCCTGCCATGTACTCGCCGAAGAAGTCCCCAGCCGTGCCTCCGACGATGATCGTCGGGGCCTGCTTCTTTACGCCCTTCATGTGTATGCCGACCCTGTAGCCGACGTCTCCAAATATGTGCAGCTTGCCGCCCCTCATGCCGTAGCCGAGGACGTCCCCGGCGTTGCCGTGGATGACTACCTTGCCGGTGTTCATGGTGTTACTGATATTGTCCTGCGCGTTCGCCTTTATGATGAGCGTGGGGCCGTCCATGAAGGCCGCGAGGTCGTTGCCCGGCACGCCCTCTATAGTAATGGTCGATTTCCCGCGGAGCCCGTCGCCCATGTAGTACTGGCCGTTGACGTTCTTGACGGTTATGTCCTTCTCGCCTTTATCGACCGCGTCCCTTATCTTCTGGTTTAAGTCGCGGTAGTACATCCCGCTTGCGTTGATCTCTAACATGTCGTCTCCTGAACGCTATCTGAAAAATATTCTACTATGCAAAAGCCTGGTGCGGCGACGAATCGGGCCGTTACCGCCCCGCCGGCTTTACTCCGAGTATATCGAGTATCTGGGTGTCGAGCCCGACGCCGCGGAGCCTCTCTCTGTTGCCTCTGAGCGATTCAACCGCGTTGATGCCGAGCGCGCCGAGTATTTCTTTCAATTCGTGCTCCCACGCGTGTATGAGGTTTATGAGCCTCTCCGCGTAGACCTCGGGGTCGAGGCGCGCCGTCAGCTCCGGCCTCTGCGTCGTGATGCCCCAGGAGCAGTTGCCGGTGTAGCACTTGCCGCAGGTGGTGCAACCCATGGTTATAAGGGCGGCTGTGGCTATGGCCACGGCGTCGGCGCCAAGGGCTATCGCCTTTGCCGCGTCAGCGCTCGACCTTATGCCACCGGCCGCGATTATCGAGGCCTCGTTCCTGATGCCTTCCTGGCGGAGCCTGTCGTCGACCGCCGCTATGGCGTGCTCTATCGGGATGCCTAGGTGGTCCCTGATGATGGACGGGGCCGCGCCGGTGCCTCCCCTGAATCCGTCGAGGTAGACGATGTCCGCGCCCGCGCGGACGATGCCGGAGGCTATAGCCGCGACGTTATGGACGGCCGCGATCTTTACGGAGACCGGCTTGTAGTTGGTCGCCTCTTTTATCGCGTAGATGAGCTGTCTTAGGTCTTCTATCGAGTATATGTCGTGCTGCGGCGCGGGAGATATCGCGTCCGTGCCGACGGGTATCATGCGGGCGCGCGCGACTTCGAGCGGTATCTTTTCGCCGGGCAGGTGCCCGCCTATGCCGGGTTTCGCGCCCTGGCCTATCTTTATCTCGACCGCGACACCGGCGTTAAGGTAATCGGGGTTTACGCCAAAACGGCCCGAGGCGACCTGGACGATGATGTTGTCCTTGTACGGGAAGAGGTCTTCATGGAGCCCGCCCTCGCCGGTGTTCATGAGTATGCCGCACTCCTTTGCGGCCATGGCGAGGACCTTCTGGGCGTTAAGGCTTATGGAGCCGAAGGACATCGGAGAGAATATTATCGGGAGCGATAGCTTAAGCTGGGGCGGCATCTTGGTCTTTAGTTTAAGCTTGCCGTCCTTGCCTTTTTCCAACTCAACGCTCGAAGGCTTCTTGCCGAGGTAGGTACGAAGCTCCATCGGCTCACGAAGCGGGTCGATAGAAGGGTTCGTCACCTGGCACGCGTCGATAAGAAGGTTGTCAAAGAGTATGGTATAGGGCAGGTCGCTCCCCATGCCGGTAAGCGGGATGCCGCCTGTCTCTGCCTGCCTCTTTATGTTCCTCAGATGGTTGTATCCCCAGTAGGCGTTCTGCTTGAACCTCGTGGGGTTGTCCTTTATCTCTATAGCCTCTTCCGGGCAGTAGTGATAACAGCGAAGGCATTTGACGCACTTCGAGGTGTTTATGAGGATCTTGTCCCCGCCCCAGGAATACACTCCCCAGCCGCAGTTCTGGATGCACCTCTTGCACCGGATGCACTTTTCGCGGTCGATGGTCGCCAGGTACTCGGGCGGCGCTAAACTCTTGAACATCTGTTCCTCCGAAAGTTACTCTTGTATAAAACAGGATTGCTGAACACTCTAATTCAGGCTGCTCAAAAAGCTCCAGATGCGAGGCGTCGAGGAGCGAGAAGCGAGGCGTACTCTTTTTGTACGCCGCAGCTACGAGCGACGAAGACAACAAAGCAGGTGGACTTTTGTAAGAACCATCGTTATGACGATGGTTCTTATTGGCAAAGAACTAAAAAAGTTTTTTTATAGCTCGCCTCAGCGCTTCGCGCTTGCGGCGAGCACCCAAACAGCAGCCTGCCGTGATGTCAGTCTTCGAGGTTCACGATGACCGGGTCTCCGGCCCTCGGGGCCCAGACCTTGTCCGGCGCGGGGCAGATCGCCCTTATGGCGGACTCCTCGCTCGCCATGTAGGTGACGTCGTCCTTCAGGGCCGCGACAAGCGGGCGGAGCTTAATGCGGTCGTTTATGCCGACGAGCCCCTTCGAGTGGCCGAATAATATCGAGAACGGGCCGTTTAAAAGGGCGCTCCCGTACGTCTGGCGGAGGGCCGTCAACGCCTCCCTCTCGCCGTCCGGAAGCGCGTCTATCTTCTTCCAGAATGGCGCGGCGAGCGCGAGGCAAGCCGAAGGGATGTCGAGCCCCTGCCTCCTTATGAGGAGGTCCAGCATATAGGCCGCGACCTCGGTGTCGGTTAAAAGTGTGAGCTTGTAGCCGAACATCTCGAGGTATCTCTTGTTTATGCCGTACGACGATATCTCGCCGTTATGGACTATCGACCAGTCGAGTAGCGTAAACGGGTGCGCGCCGCCCCACCAGCCGGGGGTGTTCGTCGGGAAGCGCGTGTGCGCGGTCCATGTCCAGCCCTCGTACTCCTCGATCCTGAAGAACTCGGCTATGTCTGAGGGGTTTCCGACACCCTTGAACGCGCCCATGTTCTTGCCCGACGAGAATATGTATGCGCCCTCTATTTCGGAATTGACCTTCATGACGGTGTTGACCACGAAGTCCTCTTCCTGTATCTCGCCGACCATCTTGTCCTTCAAGGGCTTTACGAAATATCTGACGAGAAGAGGGGCTATGGGTATCGCCTTCACGGGAGAGGTCGGTATCTCCTCTATCTTCTCGATATGGTAGTTGTTCTTCAAGTACTCTTCGAGCGTCCACCTTACCGAGGGCTCGTCGAACATGATATGGAAGGCGTAGAAGTCCTTGAACCCCGGGTATATGCCGTAAGCGGCGTACCCTGCGCCAAGACCGTTGCCCCTGTCGGTCATGAGGCAGAGAGATTTCACGATGTCTGCGCCGCTTATCCTCCTCCTCTTCCTGCTTATGAGGCCGGTCAGTCCGCAGCCGGATATGTCCTTCTGATAGTCATGGTTCACGGTTCGTCACCCTTTATGGAATGTGAATTTATTCGGAACCCTTGCCTTCGGGGTTTTCCTGCTTTTCCCTCGCGGCCTTCAAGAGCGCGAAGAGCTTCTTGAACTCCTCTGCCCCGGAGGCCTTCGGCTCCGGGAGCCCGAGCTTTTTACGGGCCGGCAGGGCCGGTTCCCCGAGCCTGCTCGTTTTCACGAACATCTCCCAGCCCCTCTTTACCTGCGTCGGGTGGATGCCCTTCTTGGCGGCTATTGTGCGCAGAGCCGTCATCGCGTTTTCGAACCCGTAGTGCTGATAACAGATCTCGAGGCAGTGGTGGCACTCGAGACACTGCCAGATGTGGCGGGAGGAGAGCCACTTGTCGTGGTTGCCGTCGAGTATGTCCTGTATGACCGCCCTCGGGTCATAGCCCGGTATGTGCATGCACGACGGGCAGATGGAGAAGCACGCCCCGCACTTGGAGCACTGCTCAAGGAGCTTGAAATTCAATGTGGCTTCGAGCACGAAAGACTCCTTTGTTTCAAAGCAGGCCTTCAGGCCTGCGGACAAGGTCGGTTCAGCGATTCAATCCCCCTCTTTATTAAAGAGGGGCGAGGGGAGATTATCCGAAAAATCCATTTCCATAATCCCCCTCCATCACTTTAGAAAAGGGGGAAAACACTATCAGAGATCCACGGGGGCGTTAAGGCCGTCCTCGATGGCGTCTTCCCTTGGCGGCCTTGTGGAGAGCGCCTCCCACTTCTTGACAAACGGCGTGCAATCGACCCTGTGCAGGTCCATGCCGAGCTCTTCCGGCTTATACCCCATGGCGAGGCCCAGAAGCTCGGTAAAGTATATGACCGGGATCCCGAACTTCTCGCCTTCCTTCTCCATCAGGAACTGGTTGTTGTCGAACTGGAGGAAGCACGACGGACAGCAGAGGACCATCGCGTCGCAGCCGAGCGACTTAAGTTCTTTGAGCTTTATCCTCGCGAAGTGGAGCGCGCGGTCGTGCTCGTCGATCCTGTCGAGCCCCTGTCCGCAGCACATCATCTTTGTCATGAACTGGAGCGACTGCGCGCCGAGCGCGGAGATAAGCGTGTCGAACTTCTTCGGCTCCAGAGGGTCGTCGTTGCGGAGCGCGTGCGAGGGCCTTATCATGTGGCACCCGTAATGGATGCCTATCCTCATGCCGGAAAAGTCCTTTTTTATCTTCTGCTTTATGGCGTGGACGCCGACGGTGTCGTGGAAGAACGGGACGAGGTGCTGGAGCTTGGAGGTCCCCTTGAACTCCCTGCCGACCTCTTTTAAAAGCTTATTGACCTCGGCCTTCTCCCTCGGGTTCGCCTTGAGCTCGCCCTTGACCGTCGCGAGGTTTGAAACGCACCCGGTGCAGGGGCTGACGAGGTCGTAGTCGAGCTCGTCGACGAGCGCGACGTTCCTCGCCGCGGTCACGACGAAGGCGCCGTGGTCAATGTTGTTTACGAGGGATTTCTCGGGACAGCAGGTAAACCCGTCTATGTCCCTGTAGGGGAGTTTGAAGCTCTCCAGCACAATCCTGGTCGATTTCTCAATAAATGGAAAACGGGTCTGTATGGTGCAACCCCAGAATACGGCGAACTCTTTCATCTCGAGCACTTCCTTACGATAACTATCGCATGCGGTCCGATATAGGCCAAAGGGAAAAAATCCCCGGATTTAAGGCCCGGGGTTCTCGTTCAACGGTTCTGTTTTTTTATGGTCCCGGACTCGCCTCTTTTGAAGGCGGGGCCGGGACCACTTTTGCATCATTAATAAAATCGACCTGTAAAACCGTGTAAAACCGGCGTTAGGCAGGCACGCAACAATCGACCGGGCAGACCTCGGCGCACTTCGGCGAATCGAAATGACCTTTGCATTCGACGCACAGGTTCGGGTCGATCACATAGATATCACCCTCAGAGATGGCATTTACAGGGCACTCCGGAAGACATACGCCGCAGGCTACGCAATCCTCGGTAATCTTAAGAGACAAACAAATCACCACCCTTCCGTTTTTTTGATTATTTCAAAGCGGGTACGACTATTCCTATTGTATACAGTATACTAACTCACTCAAAAACAAAAGACAAGATTTTTTTTGATCTCCCGGTCATTTTACGGTCGGGAGAAAAGGGAAGTATCCGGACATACAGCCCAAGTGCGCGTAAATAAAAGGGTTTTAGGACGCCCGCCCTATTTCCTCCTGAAGACCGAAAAAAGCGCCCTGGGGGGCGCCTCGAGCGTCCCCTGGTAGACGGTATCCTTTATGGAGACGACCCTGAAGGCCGGCCCGAAGGCCTCTTTCAACGCCTTTCTCGTGAACCTGTAGGGGCCGCCCTGCATCTTTGTCTCCCTGTAGCTGAAGCACTTCAAAAAAAAGTACCCGCCCTCATTCAATAGCCCCGCAACCGCTTCCCTGTAGACCGCCCTCTTTTCCGGCGGGAGCACATGGAAACAGCCCCGGTCGAAGATGATGTCGAAAGAGCCTGAGAGCCTTGTGGCGAGGATGTCGTCAGCGCGAAAGTCTATCTCCAATCCCTTCTCCTTCGCCGCCTTCTTCGCCTTTCTGATCGCAGTTTTTGACAAGTCCGTCGCAGTCACCTCGAAGCCCATCTCGGAGAGCCTGAACGCCTGCGTTCCAGGGCCCGTTCCTATGTCGAGAGCGCGGCCTCCCCTCATATCCAGCGCCTCCAACGCATCCGCTAGGTCCTCATCCAGCTCGGGGTTGAACCACGGCATCTTCTCGACAGGCCCTGCCTTATATAGCTTCTCCCAGTCCGGGAACTCTCGCTTTTCATTTTTATCGCTCATATCATACCTTTATAGCTAATAGTTTTAATTCCGTCATCTCCTCTATCGCGTACCTGACGCCTTCCCTCCCGAAGCCGCTCATCTTCACGCCCCCGTAGGGCATGTTGTCGACCCTGTATGTCGGCACGTCGTTTATTATGACGCCGCCGACTTCGAGCGCGTCATATGCGCGCATGATACGGCCTATGTCCCTCGTGAAGACCCCTGCCTGAAGGCCATACAGGCCGTGATCGACCCCGGCGATCGCCTCCTCAAATGTATCATACGGCTCGAGCGTAACTACCGGCGCGAAGACCTCCTCGCCGCATACCTTCATCGAGGGCTTCGTGTCCGTAAGGACCGTCGGCTCGAGGTAAGCGCCCTTCCTCCTGGACCCGGCAAGGACCCTCGCGCCTTCCGAGACCGCCTCCCTTACCCACGCCTCTGTCCGCCCCGCGGCCTCCTCCTCTATCATCGGGCCGATGTCGGTCGTCTCATCGAGCGGGTCGCCGTATTTAAGGGCAGAGACGTTCTTAAGATAGAGCTCCTTGAATTTCTCGAAAACAGACCTCTGGACGAATATCCTCTGTACCGAGATGCATATCTGCCCGGCGAACGAGAACGCGCCTACGGTGCACCTCTTTGCGGCGAACTCGATGTCCGCGTCGTCATGCACTATGACCCCGGCGTTCCCCCCGAGCTCAAGCGTTACCTTCCTCTGCCCTGCCTTTGATTTCAGCCTCCACCCGACCGCCGCGGAGCCGGTGAAGGTTATCTTCCTGATTCTCTCGTCATCCAATAGCTTCTCGGTATCCGCTCCTGAGGCCGGGACGATATTAACGCCCCCGGCGGGCCAACCGGCTCCGGTGATTATCTCACCGAGAATGAGCGCGGACAAGGGCGTCTTTGAGGCGGGCTTCAATATTATCGGGTTCCCGCACGCCATCGACGGCGCGACCTTGTGGGCTACGAGGTTAAGGGGAAAATTGAAGGGCGATATCCCGAGGACGACGCCGACGGGGAACCTCCTTACTATCCCGGTCCTGCCTTCAGACCCGGCGGAGACGTCGAGCGGGAGCACTTCGCCGCCGAGCCTCTTGGCCTCCTCAGCGGCAATTTTAAAGGTAGTTTGCGCCCTTTTTACCTCTCCCCGCGCGTCCCTTATCGGCTTGCCCGCTTCAAGGGCGAGCGTGCGCGCCAATTCATCTTCGCGCGCCTTGAGCCCTATAGATACATCCTCAAGCGCCCTCGCCCTCTCGTAGGCAGGGAGTTTTTTTAGCTCGCCGAAGGCCTTATGCGCCGCGTCAACGGAAGCGCGGAGCTCCTTTTCTCCGGCAAGGTAAGTAACGCCGGCGAGCGAGCCGTCAAAGGGGCTTCTGACCTCGAGCTCCTTTGCGGTCTCTACCCATTCGCCGCCTGCGAGTATCTTATATTTTTTGGCCATTCGCGCCCCCTTTATTCCTGACTTGCCGTATATGGTGATAATAAAGCAGAAACGGCCCTCCGAGTCAATCATCCGCCCGACGTTTTTTTCAACTTATCGTTATCATCCGCCTGTGATATAATTTATAATCTAACCCAGATTGCTCAAAAAGCTTCAGATGCGAGGAGTCGAGAAGCGAGGAACGAGGCGTACTATTTTTGTACGCCGCAGTTACGAGCTTTGATGCCGACAAAGCAGATGGACTTTTTGAGCGATCTACTATTCAGGAGATAACACAATCGCACAGATATACGGAAACCTTCTCGGCCTGAAACCCAGCCAGACAAAGGCCATCGAGAGGATATACAACCGCAGAGTCCCGGCTGACAGGCTCATTACCCCCGAGCTCGCCCGATACATAACCGAGCTCTCAAGGGAATTACGGCGCCAGATCGGGCTTATCATCAACAGGCGAGGGGCGGTAATCGCGGTTATCGTCGGCGACGAAAAAGAAATAGTCATCCCGGTACTCGCCGACTATCCGCTTGGCAAGAGGCACCTGCGCGGCGTCCGTTGCGTCCACACGCACCTGAAGGGTGAGCCTCTTACGCAGGACGACCTGACCGACTTGGCGCTCCTCAGGCTCGACATCATGGCCGCGATAGGCGTGCTTGAAACGGGCCTCCCAGGAGACATCCACACCGCCCACCTCCTGCCGTACAACCCCGATGGAGAGACGTACAAGGTCGAGCCGTCGGTCCCCTTCCACCGCTACGACATCGAGATGGACTCCTTCACCGCCTCCCTCGAAACGGAGATGGGACGCGCGATCTTGCGGGACGTCGGGGACAACCGCGAGAGGGCCATACTAGTCAGCGTCTCTACAAGGCACAGGGACGAGCAGATGGAGTCGCTCGAGGAATTAAAAGAGCTCGCCCGGACGAGCAACGTCGTCGTCCTCGACGCCGTCTGCCAGAGGCCGCAGACCTTGAACCCCAAGTACCTCATGGGGACCGGGAAGATAAAGGAGCTTATCGTCAAGGCCCTCCAGAAGGAGGCGACGATCCTCATATTCGACCAGGAGCTCACGCCGACGCAGATAAGAGAGCTCGGCAACATCACGGAACTGAAGGTCATAGACAGGACCCAGCTCATACTCGACATATTCGCGCGCCGCGCGCACTCGAGGGACGGCAAAGTCCAGGTCGAGCTCGCGCAGCTCAAGTATCTGCTACCCAAGCTCACCGGAAAGGGGACGTCGCTCTCGCGCCTCATGGGCGGAATCGGAGGCAGAGGGCCAGGGGAGACGAAGCTCGAGGTCGACAGGCGCCGCGTCGCCGACAGGATAGCCCACCTTGAAAAAGAGCTCCGCTCGCTCTCAAAAGGCAGGTTCGAGCGCAGGAGGAAGAGGGCGGCGAGCGGCATCCCCATCATCTCGATAGCCGGTTACACGAACGCCGGAAAGTCCACTCTGCTTAACGCCCTTACAAAGAGCGGGACGCTTGTCGAGGACAAGCTCTTCGCCACGCTCGATACCGCCTCGCGCCGCTTGCGGTTCCCGAGAGAGAGGGACGCCGTCATAACAGACACCGTCGGCTTCATAAAAGACCTCCCCGAGGACCTCCTCAAGGCATTCAAGGCGACACTCGAAGAGATGGAGGACGCCGACCTCCTCATACACCTCGTGGACGCAAGCAACCCGTCGTTTGAAAAAAGGATAGATACGGTAAGGAAGCTCCTCGACGAGATAGGGTTGAGCGACATACCGACGCTCCTCGTATTCAACAAGGCCGACCTCATGGATGCTACCGAGGCCGCGAACCTCGCCAGACGCTTTGAAGCGATACTCGTCTCTGCGCTCAAACCCGAGACCCTCACGCCGCTCCTTAAAGAGCTTGAGATGAGGCTATGGCCAGGGGAAGGGGAGAAGGTTTGAAACCTCCTTCTCATGCGGTCGCTATTTTATGCAGGTTGATTTGGACGAAGTGAAGGCCCGACAAAATACGCTCATTCGACGCTCACAGATTATTGGGCTTCGTTCCTCAGCCCAACCTTGCATATAAAAGTTGAACCAATCCCTTATCGAATGTCCTTGTCTCGCGTAGCGAGAGTTCAATGGGCGCGTCGGTTTTGCCAAACAGCCGGATTCCGTCTCCGAGAATCACTGGAACAACTGATAATACGATCTCATCAATGAGACCTCGGCGAAGGAACTGCTGCGCCACATTAGCGCCGCCCTCAATCCATATATTTTTTCTTGTCAGCCGTTTCGCTTCCTTTAGCACGTCTTCGATGTCTTCAGCAGTGAAGACGATGTCTTCGCGTTGGGTTTTGCGCTCCGGCAGATAGTGAGACAGAACAAAGGTGGGCACAGGGTAAGAATGGCCGTGTTGTATTTCGACGTCGTAGGCCCGTCTGCCCTGAATAATCGCGCCGATGCCGGAAAAGAACTCATCGTATCCGTAATCAACGTCGTTGTATCGAAAGAGCCAGGAAATATCGTCATGCTTTCCCGCGATGAGACCATCGACCGACGTTGCGATATACAAAATAGTCTTACTCATCTTGCTCGCCCCTGCTCGCGTTCAATGCCTATACGCTACTTTTGGTTCAGGTTTGCAACCCGGCCCTAAAGTTCTTACGGCCTCCCGGCAAATTGCCATTTGCGCCCACCCCGGAAATGGGAAGCTATCCCGCCCTCTTCAATGTAAAATAGAACGCCGCCCCCTCGCCAGGCCTCCCTTCGGCCCAGACCCTGCCGCCGTGCCTTGTGATGACGCGATAGACCGTCGCAAGCCCCACACCCGTGCCGGGGTATTCGTCCACCGGGTGAAGGCGCTGGAACGGCGTGAAGAGCTTCCCCGCGTACTCCATGTCAAAGCCCGCGCCGTTGTCGCGGACGCAAAGGATAAGCCTGTCGTCCTCTTCCCCGCTTGATGCGAGCTCTATGACCGCCTTATCCTTTTTCGCCGTAAACTTCCATGCGTTACCCATGAGGTTCTCAAGGACCGCCCTTAAAAGGACCGGGTCGCCCCGGACCTCGATGCCCTTTTCGATCGCGAACTCCGCCTTCCTCATCGGGTCGCCCTTTTTCAGGTCCTCGGCGACGGCCCCCGCGACCGAGCTCAGATCGACGTCCTCCTCTCTGATCTCGGCGCGCGACAGGTGCGCAAGCTCCAATATGTCTTCGATGAGCATCGACATCCTCGTCGACGCCTCCTGTATCCTCCTGAGGTAGTCAGCGGACGTCTCGTCAAGCCCCCTCGCCTTTTTCATCAATACCTGGCTGAAGCCGTCGATGAGCCGGAGCGGCGTGCGGAGATCATGGGCAACAGTGTAGCTGAACGCCTCGATCTCCCCGAGAGCGGTCTTAAGCTCCGCGGTCCTCTCCTCGACCCTCCTTTCGAGCTCGATATTGAGCCTCTTCCTTTCCTCCTCGACCCTCTTCTGCTCGGTTATTTCCATAACGGCGGCCAGCGCGCCTATGTAGCGCCCTGAAGCGTCGAAGATCGGGCTCGTGCCCAGGCTGGCTATGATGAATGAACCGTCCTTTCTCATGAACTCGAACTCGTGCCTCTCCGATATCCCCGCCTTCCTCCTCTCGATATTCATCCGGGCCACGGCGGCCCCTTTTTCATCCATGAAGCCTAAGAGGTGTTTCCCCATCATCTCCTCGACCAAGTACCCGAGCATCTCGGCCATCCGCGGGTTGACATAGGTGGTAAAACCGTCGATGTCTATGAGCCAGACGCCTTCCTGGAGGTTCTCGACGAGGAGCCTGAAACGCTCCTCCGTCCTCCTCCTCTCCTCCTCGATGCGCACCCTCTCGGTTGTGTCCTGGACCGTCCCGGACATCCGCACGGGTCTTTCCCCGTCAAAGACGACCTCGCCTTCCTCGTGCACTGTCTTCTCTGTCTTGTCGGGGAGGACTATCCTGTGGTCTATCGAATAGGGTTTGAGCCCATTGAGCGATTCGTCGACGGCCCTTTGGACCGCTCCCCTGTCCTCGGGGTGGACATATCCGAGGAACGCCTCGTACGAGGCCCCGAATATCCGCGGGGCCGCCCCGAATATCCTATATACCTCGTCAGACCAGTGGAGCGTATCGTTGACTATGTCCCAGTCCCAGTTCCCCATCCGCGCTATCCTCTGGGCGTTGACGAGGCTCGCCTCGCTTTGAGCAAGCTCACGCGTGCGCTCACCGATCCTCCGCGTCATCTCGTTGAAGTAGGCGGAGAGCCTCCCGATCTCGTCTTCCGAGACCACGGGTATCTTGACGCCGTAGTTGCCCTCCGAGACCTCTCTTGCCCCCTTCTCGAGCCTCATTATCTGGGCTATCATCGTCTTTCTGAAGTAGACGATGAGCAATGCGATGAGGAGCGCCGTCACTCCTGCCGTTGCGGCGGCGTACCTTATCGACTCCCTCACGGGCTCGAAGGCCTCGTTCCTGTCCACCTTGGCCACAAGGGTCCAGCCGAGGTCGGGAAAGCAGGCCGATGCCCCCAGCACCTCGACCCCCCTGTAGTCGTCCCAGACGCCTATGGTCTTCAACCCCTTCTCGAGGCAGGCCCTTACGGGAGCGGTGCTCGCACTGACCTTAAGGACGGCCCCCTTTATGAACCTCGATTCCGTAAGGAGGAGCCTGTCCCTGTTGATTATGATCACCTCCAGTGTTTCGCGGCCGGCGAGCGTCCCTGGCTCCGCGGTCTCGAGCCAAAAGGCCTGCTCGCGCAAAAAGATCTTCGCGAACTGAGTCAGCGGCACATATCCGCTCAATACCCCGGCTACGAGTCCGTTCGAGTATACCGGGGCGGATACCGCCACCTCCGGGCCGCCGAGATACCCCGCGGTCCTCTCAGTTATGGACACGCCCTCTTTCCCGTTGATGAAGAAAGGCTCTCCGGAGACGGACCTGCCTGCGGCGGACAGGTTCGTGGAGGCTATGACCCTGCCGCTTAAGTCTATCGCCTCGAGCCTGTAGATGTCCTTATGGAGCGGGAGCTTCACCTTTTTAAGGTACTCGCCGAGCGCGGGGTCTTCCTTCCCCGCATTTCGCGCGACCCTACCGGTGATGAAGCCGTCGGTGGAAAAGCCCTCCACCCTGCCCTTGATACTCTCGATATACATGGAGAGCAACCCGGCGCGTCCGGACATGAGGACATCAAGGCCCGATATGATCTCGCCTTCAAGTTCCCTCCGATAATTAAGGAAGGTGATGAGAAAGGCCGAGACTATGACTATGAGCGCAAAGGAGGAGGCGAGCGCCGCCTTATGTATGAGCGAGAGTTTTTTCATGAGAATTTCCCGTACAGTCCCGGGCCTGGAGGCATTCCGGGAATATTCTCAGTCTATATTAAGGGGGGGCGATGTCAAACCGGCTCGGGGATGCGGCTCTGAAGGCAGGATGGGGCTTATTTTGCGCCGGTCAAGTCCATAACCCTTATGCCTATGAGCCGGAGCGGCCTTACCATGTCAACGGACTCCAGGAGAGAGAGCGCGCTCGGGCGGATGTCGTTCAGGGAGTCGGTCTCGGAGTCAAAGGTCTTTTCGCGGGTTATGGTCTTGAAATCGCTGAAACGGACCTTTATCGAGACCTTCCGGGCCTTCCTGCCTTCTGATTTAAGCCTCGCGGTCACGTCCCCGGCAAGGGCAGAGAGCGTCTCTTTTACTATATAAAGGTCGGCGGTATCGGCCTCGAATGTGACCTCCCTGCCGAAGGACCCCGGCTCGGAGAACGGCACAACGGGGCTCTCGTCCCTGCCGTTCGCGTGCTCGTGGAGGGTCCTCCCTATGACCGGGCCGAAGTTCCTCTCAAGGTGCAATACCGGGGTCCGGGCGAGCTCGCCTATCGTGCGGATGGAGAGGTCGTTGAGCCTCTTTTCGGTCTTCGGCCCGACACCCCAGAGCCTGCGGACAGGCAGGTCCTTAAGGAACGCGCCCACCTCGCCGTCTCTTATGACAAAGAGGCCGTCGGGCTTGGCCGCCTCCGACGCCATCTTGGCGACGAGCTTGTTCGGGCCTATGCCCGCGGAGGCAACGAGCTTCAATTCCCTTTTTACGCGCGAGCGTATCTCCCCCGCCATCTCAACGGCGTGAGGGAAGGGGTCGGCGGCTGTCTTTATCTCAAGGAAGGCCTCGTCCAGGCCGAAGGTCTCGACCTCGGCCGTGAACGACCTGAGTATCTCCATGAACCGTTCGGAGGCGGCCTCGTATGAGGCGAAGTCCACGGGGAGGAAGACCGCGCCGGGGCAGAGCTTCAATGCCTTTTTCAAGGGCATGCCCGATGAGACCCCCTTCGCGCGGGCCTCGTACGAGGCGGCCGAGACGACCCCCCTGCCCTTCGGGTCGCCGTCGCCGCCTACGATGACGGCCTTGCCCTTCAATGACGGGTCCTTCTTGGCCTCAACGGATGCGAAGAACGAGTCGAGGTCTATATGTATTACCGAGCGGCTTTCCATCTTGAAAAAATCTCCTTTGAGAAACGACTCGCAAACGGGGATTGAGTATAGCACAGGAAGGCGCGGAGAGAGGGGGTTATTTTTGGGGTTGAGGATGAGCGGGGCGGTCGACTTTTTGTGCGATGGGGGCGTCTGGATAAAACGATTTGCACGATAGAGCGCGCAAAGATGAGATTGCTTCTATCACTCGCGATGAAAGCGCGGCGGAGCTCAGGCGTATTTTTTTGCCGAGCGGATTATCTCGTCGGCGAAGTAGGGTTTCCTTATGAACTCGTCTATCATCCCCTCCTTTATCCCCTGCATGATGACCTCTTCGGCGTCCCTGAAAAAACCGGTAAAGAGGATGACCCTCGTCTGCGGCCTTACCTTCTTTATCTCCCTGTACGCCTCAAGCCCGTTCATGCCGGGCATTATCATGTCCATGAAGATGAGCGAATACGGCTTTGTCCTCATCGCCTCTACCGCGTCCGTGCCGTTCAGCGCGTACGCGGCTTCAAACCCCTCGTCTTTCAGTATCTCGCTCATCCCGAGCCCGACGGCCTCCTCGTCGTCGACTATCAATATGGACGGCTTCGTCCTCTGGGTCTTAGGCCTACCCTCGGAAGCGATACCGGAGGCGAAAAGTGACGCCCTTGCCGGGGTCCCGCCGGGCCCCAAACCGCACTCTATAGAGGAGATATTATTCGCCTGGGTCATACTCCACCTATTGCGCCGGATCGACGAAACGGCGCTTTATGTCAAGAATGTGGAAAAGCAGTCAATGAACGCGTTCAGGCGCCTTGACCTGATGAGGCTGGGACTTCAGACGATGAGGGTGCCTGTGGGTTTTGCAGGGCCTGGGACAAGGTTGAGTAAAACGCGGAGGGTGACCAAAACATATGAATTATATCTTGAAGCATCAAGCTGTCAAGGGGTCCTTGCCGGACGGGCAAAGTTCATATCGAGACGGCTTGATTACCCCTGCCTCGTAGCTTCCGAAGGATTCTGGCCCCGCGCCGAGCGGGTCCTTGCCGGACGGGCAAATCCGTATCGGACGGCTTTGAGTCCGGGGAGCCAAAGCAACCTGATTTGAAATTGGCCGTACGCCGAGTACCCGGACGGGCAAAGTTCATATCGAGACGGCTTGATTACCCCTGCCTCGCAGCTTCCGAAGGATTCTGGCCCCGCGCCGAGCGGGTCCTTGCCGGACGGGCAAATCCGTATCGGACGGCTTTGAGTCCGGGGAGCCAAAGCAACCTGATTTGAAATTGGCCGTAC
>JACREV010000271.1 GCA_016218095.1 Deltaproteobacteria bacterium
GTCGTCATGAAGACCGTGTTGCCCTCGGTCTTTTTGAGCTTCCTTATGAACTCCCAGACGTGGCTCCGGGTCTGCGGGTCGAGCCCGAGCGTCGGCTCGTCCAGAAACAACACCTTCGGCCTGTGCAGGAGCCCGCGCGCAATTTCCAGCCTCCTCTTCATGCCTCCCGAGAACTTCTTTACGAGGTCGCCTCTACGGTCGCTTAAGCCCACTACGGAGAGTATCTCGTCGATGCGCTCCTCGGCGAGCCTCTTCTCCATATTATACATATAGCAGTGGAACTTGAGGTTCTCGTATGCGGTCAGGTCGTTATCGAGCGTTATCTCCTGAAAGACGAGCCCGATTGACGAGCGGACCTTGCCCGGCTCCTTCCTGCAGTCGAAGCCGTTGACGAGGGCAACGCCCTCATCAAACCCGAGGAGGGTGCATAGGATGTTAATGGTCGTCGTCTTCCCGGCGCCGTTCGGGCCCAGGAAACCGAAGGTCTCGCCCTCGTTCACCTCGAACGATACGCCGCGGACGGCCTCATTCCCGTTGTACCTCTTTACGAGGTCTTTCACTTCTATGATAGGCATGGTCTCTATTAAGAACGCAATCCGGTGATTATAGCATAAAGGGGCGGGTAAAAAACAAGGCCTGAAGAAGGCGCTTTCGGCCTATCCGGCGGATCTGAGGAAGAAGCTGAAGGTGGAGCCCTTTCCGGGGGCGCTCTCAACCTGGAGCCTCCCGTTATGCCCCTGTATGATGTGCTTTACGATGGCGAGCCCCAAGCCCGTGCCGCCGAGCTCTCTGGAGCGCGCCTTGTCGACCCTGTAGAACCTCTCGAATATCCTCGGTATGTCCCCGGCTGGAATACCTATGCCGGTGTCGACGACGTCGACCCGGACGCCCCCGTCCAGCTTAAGCGCCCTGACCAACACCCGCCCGCCGGAGGGCGTGTACTTGATGGCGTTATCGAGCAGGTTCACCATAACCTGCTCGAGCCTGTCCCTGTCGCCGAGGACCTTCGGCAGTTCGTCCGTGGGCTCAGAGGTAATCGAGATGCCCTTGTCGCGGGCCTGCTTCTCGAAGCCCTTTGTCGACGATGTGATGAGCTCGCTTAAGTCCATCGGGGCCGAGACTATCGCCATCTGGTGGGATTCCAGACGCGAGAGTATGAGGAGGTCGTCTATGAGCCGCGCCATGCGTGTGGCGTGCCTGTCTATGACGCGGAGGAACTCCCTTAAAGTCTCCTTGTCGTCCATGCCTCCGTCGAGGAGCGTCTCCGAATACCCCTTTATGGACGCAAGAGGCGTGCGCAGCTCGTGAGAGACGTTCGCTACGAAGTCCTTTTTTATGGTCTCGACCCTTTTTTCTTCGGTGATGTCCTGGAGGAACAAGAGGAGGCTGAACTCGCCCTTGTCTTTCAAAGGGACGATGTGCGCGTTAAAGTGGCGTGAGCCGTCGTTTATCTCTATGTCGATCGAATTCCCGCCCCTTTTTTCGAGGAAGGAGTCGATAGTCTTAAGGAGGTTCGCGTTCTCCATTATCGAGCTAATGTGCCTTCCCTCCACCCCGCCGTCTACCGGAAAGGACTTGAGAAAAAATGTGTTCGCGTAGAGGGCCGTGCCGTTCTTGTCGAGCACGATCACGCCCGTCGGCATCTCGCTGGCTATCGTCTCAAGGATGAGCGTCTTTGCCATCAGTCCTCCTTGAACCTGTATCCGACGCCCCTGACCGTGTCTATATAACGCCCCGCCTCCCTGAGCTTCTCCCGGAGCCTCCTCACGTGCGTGTCGACGGTGCGCGGCGTCACAAAACAGTCCCTCCCCCATGCGCGGTCGAGGATCGTGTCCCTCGATAAGACCCGGCCCTTTGCGTCAACGAGCCCGGTAAGCAATTTGAACTCGGTGGAAGAGAGCGCAACCTCCCTCCCCTTTACCTCGACCCTGTGCCTGGAATAGTCTATCGAGAGGTCCGGGAACTCCACGACCTTGTCCGCCTCAATGGAGTGCGCCTCTGTAGCCCTTTTCAATACCGCCTTCACGCGTAGCACCATCTCACGGGGGCTGAAGGGCTTTGTTATGTAGTCCTCTGCCCCGAGCTCGAATCCTACGATCTTGTCGACCTCTTCGCCCTTTGCGGTGAGCATTATGACCGGGATGCGGGAGGTAGACTCGTTTGCCTTGAGCCTCCTTAAGACCTCGGTCCCTTCCATGTCCGGGAGCATGATATCGAGGACGATGAGGTCGGGCTTTTTAGACCTCGCCATCTCTATCGCCTCGGGGCCGTCCTTGGCGAGGAGGACCCTGAACCCCGCCTTCTTGAGGTTGTAGTCGAGGAGGTGGAGTATGTCCGGCTCGTCGTCAACGACGAGTATGAAGGCCTCACCCCTCGTCATCTATAAGCTCCCTGACCTTCCGCCCGATGGAATCCCTCACCCTCTGCATGAACTCCCAGGGTCTCCCGAGCGGGTCTTCGACCTTCCAGTCGTATTTCTTGCCGTCGTATGATGAAGGGCAGAGGGTCTCGGCGGACGAGCACCCGAGCGTTACGACTATGTCGGCCCACTCTATCATCTCGCGCGTGAGCTGAACGGAAGTATGCCCCGATATGTCGATGCCTATCTCCTTCATCGCGTCTATCGTATAGCCGTTGACGATGCCTGCCGCGGAAGTGCCCGCGCTCATCGCCTCTATCTTCCCATTTCCGTAGCGGTTGGCGAACCCCTCGGCCATCTGGCTGCGGCAGGTGTTGCCTACGCAGACGAAGAGAATTTTCTTAAGCCGCTTTGAGTGTCTCATCGGGCCCCTTTTGGAATAAAAAAACCGGCCTCGTTCAAAGGCCGGTTTTCGTGATGCTCATCCTGTTACCAGATCCCGGTTCTCATGTACTCGTCCATCGAGTCGGCGGCGCGCCTGCCGTCGCCCATCGCGAGTATGACTGTCGCGCCTCCGCGGACTATGTCGCCGCCTGAGAAGACGCCCTTTTTCGATGTCCTGCCGTTGTCCGGGTTGACGGTGATGTTCCCCCACTTGTTAACCTTTATATCCGGCGTGGTCTGCGGGATAAGCGGGTTCGCGCCGTTACCTATGGCGATTATCGCGACGTCAGCCTCTATCGTGAAATCCGAGCCCTTTACCTCGA
>JACREV010000269.1 GCA_016218095.1 Deltaproteobacteria bacterium
CATCGCGTACCTCTTCGGGGTCCAGCCGATCGTAGGGCTGCTCCTCTTCCTCGCCATGACCTTCAACCTCGTCATAGCGGGACTTTCCGGCTCGCTCATACCGTTGATACTCAAGTGGTTCAAGGTCGACCCGGCGATTTCCTCATCGATATTCGTAACCACCTGCACGGACATAGGCGGCTTCTTCACGTTTCTGGGGCTTGCGACCGTCTTCATGAAGGCGGGGCTCCTGTGAAGAGAGGACTCTTCAAGACCGGGGCCGTTGTATTGAACTCCTTCGACTACGGGGAGTCTGACAGGATACTCACATTCTACACGCTCTCCTTCGGCAAACTCCGCGGCATAGCAAAGGGCGCGCGCCGGTCGAAGAAGAGGTTCGTCGGCAACCTCGACCCCATGAGCCGTCTCGACCTCGTATTTTTCCATAGTGATAAATCCGAGCTCGTCAGGGTCGAGGAGGTCAAGCTTGCAGACGCCTTCCCGGGCCTTAAGGCCGACATAGATTCTCTCTCTGTCGGGTGTTATCTCCTGGAGCTTACCTCAGAGATGACGCGCGAGGGGCAGGTCATGCCGCAGGTCTATACTCTCCTTACCGGGTTTCTCAAGGCGATAGAGGAAGGGGCCGATCCCGTTGCGTTCACGAGGTTTTTTGAGATAAGGCTCCTCTCCATGCTCGGGTATCTGCCGCACCTCGACGCGTGCGTCGTCTGCAGGAAGACGGACAATGACACCCAGAAGCGGTTCAGCTCCGAGAGGGGCGGCATAGTATGCAGGCCGTGCTCGATAGGGTCTGCGGGGCTCATCCCGGTCTCTTCGGCTACGGCCGGGATGCTCGCGATGTCGGCGAAGCTCGATATAGATAAGTTACGGAGGCTCAAGCCCAACGCCGCCTTCATGGAGGAGGGCGAGAGGCTCCTCTACGACTTCATAAAGTTCCAGATAGGGAAGGAATTGAAGACCAAGAGGTTTCTGGAGAAGATGAGGAAGGCCGAGGCTAGGGCTTGAGCCGTCCTTTTTTGACCCGGCGCGGGTTTTAATGTAAAATAACCCCGGTTTTATTCTCTTTTAGGGTCTAATACCCCGCGGCTTGCTGCGTTTTTTCCCTCCCCCTTGATGGGGGAGGGCTAGGGTGGGGGTGAAATGACTTCACCCTCCCCTCACTCCCCTCCCATCGAGGGAGGGGAAGTATAAGAAGGATACCCTGTAGCTTGTTGCGGGGTCGTTTATTATGATAAAGAAGCGGCGATAAAGGAGGCCGTATGTATTTTCAGGACGTGATCTTAACACTTCAAAAATTCTGGGCAGAGCGCGGCTGTATCCTGCACCAGCCCTATGACATGGAAAAGGGCGCGGGGACGTTCAACCCGGCGACATTCCTCCGGGTCCTCGGCCCCGAGCCGTGGAAGGCGGCCTATGTCGAGCCTTCGAGGAGGCCGACCGACGGCAGGTACGGGGAGAACCCGAACAGGCTCCAGCACTACTACCAGTTCCAGGTGATACTCAAACCCTCGCCCGAAGACATTCAGGACCTATACCTCGAGAGCTTGAAGACCCTCGGCATAGACCCGCTCGCGCACGACATCCGCTTCGTCGAGGACGACTGGGAGTCGCCGACGCTCGGCGCGTGGGGCCTCGGCTGGGAGGTCTGGCTCGACGGCATGGAGATAACGCAGTTCACCTACTTCCAGCAGGCCGGCGGCATAGATCTGAAACCCGTATCAGGCGAGATAACCTACGGGCTTGAGCGCATCACCATGTACCTTCAGGGCGTCGACAACGTCTATGACCTCATGTGGACGAAGGACATAAAGTACGGGGCCGTCCACCACCGGGGAGAGATAGAGTATTCGCGCTACAACTTCGAGGAGGCGGATACCAAGATGCTCTTTACCCTCTTCGACATGTACGAGAAGGAATCCGTGAGATTGCAGGAGAAGGGGCTCTTCCTCCCTGCATACGACTATTGCCTCAAGTGCTCGCACTCGTTCAACCTCCTTGATGCGAGAGGCGCGATAAGCGTCGCCGAGAGGACGCGCTTTATCGGACGCGTCCGGGCCCTTGCGCGCGGCTGCGCCGAGGGGTACCTGAAGACAAGGGAGGAGATGGGGTTCCCGCTTTTAAAGGAAGGGGCTCTGGGAGTTTGATACGGTAGCGGCCGCTTCCGGGTCACAGGAGGCTCCAATGGAGCTTGCGGGGAAAATGTTTTTCATTGGAGGACTTGCAGGCGTTGCGGTTATTCAACTCTATCTCGTAGTAAAAGCCTTTCGGGAGAAATTCATCCAGGGCTTATTGTGCCTTTTCGTCCCCGGATATATCCTTTACTACGCGCTTAAAGAAAAAGGAAGGGTAAGACTGCTTGCAGGATGGGCGTTAGGGACAATCGCCCTTATAGCCGGAGCGGCGATGCTCTCCTGAATCGGGTCGCAAAAAAGAAAAGGGCGGGCTTTTTGCCCACCCTTTTCTTTTCAAATTCTCATATCCGCCCTGTAAATAAAATATTGGAATTTAGTTAGAAGATACGGTCGGCCATCTCCTTTATGCTCTTCTTGAGCTGGACGGAAAATTTTTCGAAACTCCCGTCGATAGTCCCGGAATAGTACGCCGGCTGGCTCCCATAGCTGTAGAGGGTGTTCGCTGTGTTCCCGATGGTTGCGCCGTTCATCCTTGTCCATGCCGCTTTGCCGTTAGTCGCGGCGTTTAAGAGGTCTATGGCGTGCTTATTCCTGTACCATAGGGGCGGGTAGTCAAAGGACCTGTAATCCTGGTTAGGCGGCTGCATGTGGTCCCAATCGGACTGTATCCTCATGTACGCCGACGTGACGGACCCTATGTGGCTTACCGCCGCCCTTTCAGACCACCATTGGATATTTTCAGCTGAGGGGTCGGCAGGGGTGCTCGCCCTTCCGCCGAACATCACGGACATCTGCGCGGTCTTGTCATTGGCCGCGTCTCTGTCGAGGAGCCATGCGTCGGCCATTATGGCATAGCTGTCAGACGGGCCTTCCACGTCGATGAGGTATTTGACATTCAGGCCCGGGTCCCTTCCGAGGCACCCGGCCGCCATCGAGATGCCGAAAGAGAAGCTAACGACGCCTATATTGTCCAGGTCGGCAAGAGGGTTGGACTTCGCGTACTCGATTACGGCCTTAAGGTCGTCCTGATGGACGAAACCGTTGTAGTCCTCCACGCCTTCGCTTGCGGGGTCCGACTCGGTGCCCTCGCCCCTGCCCTGCGGGGTGAAGGCGTAGATTATATACCCCTCTTCCGCAAGCTCCGCGAAGGCCTGTATGTCGAGATACCACATGCCGCTCCCGAGCCCGCCGGGTACGATTATGATCACGGGGAGCTTGTCCCCCGTGCTGGATGAAGGCGTCTTGGCCCTGACGAAGATAGAGTTGGCGTTAGCCGACGCTATCCAGCTGTCTTCGGTAAGTATAACCACCTTTTCATCCCCGCTCTCCGGGATACCATCCATCGTCTTATCGCTTGCGGGGTCTACCCCGCTGTTGCCGCACCCGGATAATACGGTCAAAAAAAAGACTAAAAGCCCTATCGAGAAAGCCTTTCTTGCGTTGCCTGCAGGTCTCATCAGTTTTGTAATTTCCTTTTTCATGTGCGCGCCAGGGCGATGCCCTTTAAGACGCGGTTTTTTCAGTAAAAGAAACCTCTTCGCATTACGGCATGGGCGTTAAGGAGGGCGCGCAAGGCTCGGATATGATCGAATGAAAACAGGGCAGGCGTTAAGGCAGGCTCTTGAGAGACGGGTCTATTCAATCGTATTATTCTTTCCCCTTACGACTATCGTCCCGGCGATCCTGTCGCCGAACCTCTCTCCAAGGTCGTCGGTATAGATGAGAACCATCTCGATGCCGAGGACGGCAACCCAGGAGAGGAACACGAGGACCTTGCCAAGGTACGGTATCCAGCCGAGGATGTAATATATTACGATGAGGACGGCGAAGACGGAGTTCCTTATTATCGACTGCTTGAAGTCGCACTGCGTTGTCGGGTCTTCAAGGGAGACCACCTTGAGCCCTATTATCCTTTTTCCGATAGACCCGCCCTTGAGCCCGTCTGATATGAGTATGTAGGTCGTCCCGGCGAGAGGCCCCACGGCGGTCGGGAAGGCGAAGAGCGCGCCCATGATGAGGATGTCTATGAACTTGGCGATGAACCGCTCGAGGACATAGGTCTTTACGAGAGGCCCTTCGGCCTCTTTATCCTCGTGCGCTTTAAATGGGGCTTCCTCTGCCATCGATTCCTCAGTCCGAATTCCTTGTGAAGAGTATGAACGCCATCGCCGGGCGCTTGGAGGAGTCCCGCATGGCGAAGTGTATGCCGTCGAGGTTCCAGCCCTCGCGGACGCGCTCGTTTATCGCCTTTTCTATCTCTTCGTCCGTTACGGTAGAAAGTTCTACTACTTTATAGTTCAGCATATATTACAGCGCTACCCCGTATCGCCGGCCTTCCCCTCAAACCTCCCGTCAAGGGAGGATGTTTTTGTTGTCATTGCGAACGAAGTGAAGCAATCCCACAAGGATTGGATTGCCGCGTCGCTTACGCTCCTCGCAATGACAAGCTGTGAGGACGACGCTCATAAAAAAAGGCGGGGGCTTTCGCCACCCCGCCTGATTATACCAGAAAAAAAACCGTTATCTATAGACCTTCTTTTCCCCGCCTTCGGCGGCCTCAGCGGCCTTTTTATCGTCTCTGGCCTTCTTGGCGGCCTCACTTGGCTGGTAGGTGCAAAACGGCTCTTCGTCCATGTAGTTTGTGGTAAAGGCGAAGGCCCTCGCCCTGCACCCGCCGCAGACCTTCCTGAACTCGCAGTACCCGCACCTGCCGTTGTAGTCGTCCCAGGACCTCATCTCCTGGAAGACCTTTGAGGTGTCCCATATCGTGTGGAAGGGCTCTTTCCTTATGTCCCCGCACTCTACATCCAGAAAGCCGCAGATCTGTACCTTGCCGGTGTTCGAGACAAAGGCGAAGGACTGTCCGCCCATGCAACCCTTGCTCATGGCGTCCAGCCCGTGGGTCTCCGGCGTGACGGTTACGCCCTTTTCCTTCTCCTTCTGCCTGAAAATTCTATAGTAGTGGGGGGCGCAGGTCGGCTTGAACTGGAGCGGCACCTTGTCCCTCATCTCGTAGAACCACGAAAGTGACTTCTCGTACTCTTCCGGGGAAATCTCCTGGTCTTTAAGCTGTGCGCCCCTGCCGGTCGGCACAAGCAGGAACGGGTGGTGCGCGACGGCTCCGAGGCTTATGACGAGTTCGAGTATCTTAGGGAGTTCCGCGAGGTTGTGCTTGGTGATGGTGGTATTGACCTGAAACGGGAGCCCGACCTTCTTTACGTTCTCTATCGCCTGCATGACCGAGGCGAACGCGCCGTTGACGCGCCTGAAGTTATCGTGGCTCTCGGCGGTCGCGCCGTCTATGGAGAAGGAGACGCGCTGGATGCCGGACTCTATCATCTTCTTCGCGGTCTCGACGGTCACAAGGAACCCGCAGGGGGCCATAACCATGCGGAGACCCAGCTTGGTCCCGTACTTGGCTATGTCCCATATGTCGTCGCGGAGCATCGGCTCCCCGCCGGTCATTATTATTATCGGGCTTGAGAACGACGCGACGTCGTCCAGAAAGTCGTAGCATTCCTTTGTGGCAAGCTCGTTAGGGTACGGGCCGAACCTCGCCGCCGCCCTGCAGTGTATGCAGTCAAGGTTGCAAGACCTCGTCAACTCCCACGCTATCAGCTTCGGCAGCCATTTTCTGCCGCCGCTCTTGTCCGGTCCTTTCGCCATCCCAGGCACCTCGTGCGGATGGCCCTTCGGCATATGCATAACGGATACTCCTTCTTTCTGAATTGAGGTTCTTGCCGCGTTTTACTTCTGGAGGACCTTTGCCGCCTCCTTGGCGAAATAAGTGAGTATCATGTCGGCCCCGGCGCGCTTTATCGAGATGAGCGACTCCATCATCGCCCTCTCGCCGTCAATCCAGCCTTTCTCGGCCGCGGCCTTTATCATCGAGAACTCGCCGCTCACGTTGTACGCGGCGGTCGGGTATCCGAACTCTTCCTTTATCCTTCTTATTATGTCGAGGTACGGGAGCGCGGGCTTTACCATGACGATGTCCGCGCCTTCTTCTATATCCAACGCCACTTCCCTCATCGCCTCGTCCGTGTTGCCGGGGTCCATCTGGTAGGAGCGCCTGTCCCCGAACTGCGGGGTCGACTCCGCCGCCTCCCTGAAAGGCCCGTAGAAGGCGGATGCGTACTTTGCCGCGTAGCTCATGACCGGGATGTGTGAGAAGTCGTTCTCGTCGAGCGTATCCCTTATCGCCGCGACGCGCCCGTCCATCATGTCCGAGGGGGCGACTATATCGGCCCCGGCCTCGGCGTGGGAAAGGGCCTCTCTGCTCAACAGCTCCAGGGTGGCGTCGTTGTCGACGTCCTTACCTTTTATGATACCACAGTGGCCGTGCGAAGTATATTCGCACATGCAGACGTCGGTTATGACCGCAAGGCCCGGGACCTTGTTTTTTATAGCCTTTATCGCCTCCTGGACCGGCCCCATGGGGTCGAAGGCGGTGGAGCCTTCCTCGTCCTTGTGCTCCGGGATGCCGAAGAGGATGACGGCCGGGATGCCGAGCCCCCTGACCTCCTTCGCCTCCTTTACGATGTTATCGACCGAGAGCTGTGAGTGGCCGGGCATGGAGGTTATCGGCTTCTTAACGTTCTTCCCGAAGGTGACGAAAAGGGGGAGGATGAGGTCGTTGGGGGTGAGGTTAGTCTCCCGGACCATGTTCCTGATGGTCTCGGTCTTGCGGAGCCTGCGGGGGCGATAAAAAGGAAAGTTCATGCTATTCTCCTATTTTCTTTCTGAAGTATTCTGCCATCGCGTCCGTCAACGCCGGGATGGTATAGTCCTTCGGCATAATATCGACTTGAATACTGTATTCTTTAGCGGTATCGGCGGTTATGGGGCCTATGCAGGCTATGGTGACGTCCTTTAAAAGCCCAGAGAGCTCCGCCTTTTTAAACATCGAGGCGAAGTTGGTGACCGTCGAAGATGAGGTGAATGTGATCACATCGACCCCGCCTTCGGTAAGAAGCCTTTTGAGCTCCCCGGCCTCCTTGGTGGGCCTTATCGTCTTATAGGACGGGACGACGTCGATCTTTCCGCCGAGCCGCTTTATCTCCTGCGGGATTATCTCCCTCGCCTTCATGGCCCTTGCGAGGAGGAACCTTTTGCCCTTTATGCGCCTCTTGCCGAGCGCGTCGAGCACCGCCTCCGCCCTGTATTCCTTCGGCGTCAAGTCTACCTTTATGCCGAGCTTCTTTATAGCCTTTTCGGTCATGGGGCCTATGGCGCAGATCTTTACGCCCTTGAGCTCCCTTAGATCCTTGTCGAGTTTATAGAGCCTTTCAAAGAAATATTTTACGCCGTTAACGGAAGTGAATATCGCCCAGTCGTATGAAGAGAGCCTTTTGATCGCCTTATCGAGCGGCTTCCAGTCAGGCGGCGCGACGGTCTTGATCGTGGGGAAGGTTATCGGCTCCGCGCCGTTCCTCTCAAGTAGCTTTGAGAAATCCCCTGCCTGCTCAAGGGCCCTTGTAACGAGGATGCGTTTACCGAAGAGCGGCTTTGTCTCGAACCAGTTTAGTTTTTCCCTTAAAGATACTACGTCGCCGACGACTATAATGACCGGCGGCCTCATCTCCTGCTCGCCGGCAAGCGCGACGATTGTGCCGAGGGTGCCGGACAGGCACTTCTGCTTGGTCATCGTGCCCCAGCGCACAAGGGCAACCGGGGTCGACGCGGCCCAGCCGTTCTCAAGTAGCTTCGATGTTATAAGAGAGAGGTTCTTCCAGCCCATGAGGAAGACGAGCGTGCCTCTTCCGACAGAGAGCCTGTCCCAGGCGATGTTCGACCTCTCCTTTAAGGGGTTCTCCTGCCCTGTTATGAATGTGACTGAAGAGGCGAGGTCCCTGTGTGTCAGCGGTATGCCCGCGTAGGCCGGAGCGGCCGTGGCTGAAGTGACGCCGGGGACTATCTCGAATGGGATGCCAGCGGCGACGAGCTCTTCTGCCTCTTCGCCGCCCCGCCCGAAGATGAACGGGTCGCCGCCCTTGAGCCTTACGACCGTCTTGCCTTTTTGAGCGAGCGAGATAATGAGCCTGTTTATCTCCCCCTGCTCCATCGTCTTCTCTGAGCCTTTCTTCCCGACGTAGATGGTCTCTGCGCCGGGTCTGGCGTTTTCAAGGAGACGGGCGTTGGCGAGGAAGTCGTAGATGACGGCGTCGGCCTCTCTCAATACCTCAAGGCCTTTGACGGTCATGAGGCCCGGATCCCCGGGCCCCGCCCCGACCAGAAAAACTTTGCCAGTAGTCATATATGAAAAGGTTTCTCCATTCCTTTATATCAAGGGAAGATTAACGGAATTGAAATGTAAGGATTAAAAAAGTTTAAGGAAACCAAAGGCCCCTAAGCCCCGGTAAAGCCTTGTCATTATAACAGATGAAGGGAGGGTTATCAAATGGTCCTCGCCGGACGGGCAATTTCGTATCGGATGGATTCGCTTTAATGACGGCCCTGTGCGCCGGATTTGAAGTCGGCCCTGCGCCGAGCAGTCCTGGCCGGACGGGCAAAGTTCATATGAGGCGGCTTGCTTTCCCATATCTCACGGTTTCCGAAGGATTTTGGCCCTGCGCCGAGCAGTCCTGGCCGGACGGGCAAAGTTAATATCGTCAGCCAACCGGGTCTCTAAACCTCCCCTCCCTTGACGGGAGGGGATCGAGGGGAGGGTGATTATATTATGGCGATTTGAAAAGAAATACGACCTCCCCCGGCCCCTCCTTGGTAAGGAGGGGAGCCGCTGACTTCCTCCCCTTTTTACAAGGGGAGGCAGGGAGGGGTCGGGTTTGTCATTGCGAGGAGCGGTCCTCGCCAGGCTGGCAAATCCGTATCAAGCGGCTGCGCCGGAAATGTCTATATGCGTTGATTTGACTTTGGCCTTGCGCCGAGCGGAGCGACGAAGCAATCTCAAGGCGCTTATAACGCCAAAAGATGAGATTGCTTCACTTCGTTCGCAATGACAGTGCCTTGCCTTAATCCCCCACTATTGCGCCCGGCCTGAATATCGCGAGCCAGAAGACAAAGGGGATGGTAATGAGGAGCACGAGGGCAGAGACTATCGAGAACTTGTCATAGAGGTACATCGCCTCGGCGATGCCTATCCCGGTCGAAATGGCTTTTTTTATAACAAAATCATAGATATAGAGGTGCGCAAGCTCGAACGGGACGAAGACCGCGAAGACGATCGCAAGCTTCCTCTTGAGCCAGCGGGCGTATCTTAATTCAGGTACAGAGGCGCGCATGGCAAAGCCGCTTGCGATGAGGATAGCGAGGCCCGCGGCCTCGAGGTGGACAAGGTTTACGAACTTATCGAAGAGCCAGAGGACAACGGCGTCGTTTTTTTGATAGCGTCCAAGGAGGAAGAGGAGATAGCCGCCGGTCGAGGGGCCTATCCAGAGTATGAGCCCGATCAGATGAATGAGTTTCGCGTGGTTGTACACCTCTCGCTCCTTTAAAAAGAGGATATCGGAGGGGGTGTCCAAGTCAAGGGGAGGGGTTTTTCTTTAAACCTCCCCTCCCTCGACGGGAGGGGATTGAGGGGAGGGTGACTGCTCGGCGCAGGGCCAGAGTATCCGGAGACGACTATAATCTAAACACCCCGCTATCGTTGGATATGAACTTTGCCCGTCCGGCCAGGACTGCTCGGCACAGGGCCAGAGTATCCGGAGACGACTATAATCTAAACACCCCACTATCGTTGGATATGAACTTTGCCCGTCCGGCCAGGACTGCTCGGCGCAGGGCCAAAGTATCCGGAGACGACTATAATCTAAACACCCCGCTATCGTTGGATGTGAACTTTGCCAGTCCGGCCAGGACTGCTCGGCGCAGGGCCAAAGTCGGTACGGAGTCTCTGGGTAAATCGATTCTCCCGCCGTTTGATACCTAATTGCCCGCCCGGCCAGGGCTTCACCCCCACCCTACCCCTCCCCATCTGTAAGGAGGGGAGCCGTTATCCTCCTCCCCTTTTTTCAAGGGGAGGCCGGGAGGGGTCGGTTTTGTCATTGCGAGGAGCGCATCTGCGACGAAGCAATCTCCAGAGAATAGATTGCCGAAAACGAGACCAGGGGGTTTGCTTCCTAAGACCTTTTCTAAAGGGGGACGGAGGGGGATTATAATACAATCATAATCTCCCCCCGCCCCTCTTTATGAAAGAGGGGTGAACGCGCTTTGTCATTCCCGAGGTCTTAATCGGGAATCCAGCCTTTGCGGGTCCGGGTTTCGAACCACATCAGGTTCTTCTTGAATAATAGCCCGATGAAA
>JACREV010000272.1 GCA_016218095.1 Deltaproteobacteria bacterium
CCCTTGAGGAGACCGCGACCCCGATGACGCCGCTTAACGGCCCCTCGTCTTTCGTAAAGACCGTTATAGACACCCTGCCCTTGAGGGCCGAGACCTCCCTTGAGAGCGCGGGAGCGTCCGTGATCAAACCGAACTCCCCCTTCTCTTCCTCTACGAGCGATGGCTCCTCGGGGACGATCTCCTTAAGGAGCTTCCTGAACTCGAGCTCGTTAAGGAGCGTTTCGAGCTCCTTGTAATCCGGCCCCTGGTACTTCAGTGTTTCCAATCCGCACTCAAAAGGCACCTCGGGGTGGAGGGTGGCAAGGTCTCTGGAGAGGAAAGCCAGGTCGCGTGAGGACTTAAGGCTCTCTCTTAATTTCTCCTTGGAAATATTCTCTAAACCTTCAAAAACGCCTTCGAGAGAGCCGAATTCGTTCAAGAGTTTCGCCGCTGTCTTAAAGCCTATGCCCATGACACCGGGGATGGAGTCGGAGGAGTCGCCCGCAAGGCCCAGTAGGTCCCTTATGCGGCCCGGCTCGACCCCGAACTTCTCTATCACCTCCTTGTGTCCGTGCTCCTTGCCGGTAAGGTAATCGAGTATGATCGTCTTATCATCGACGAGCTGGTACATGTCCTTGTCGCCCGTGATGATCGCGGTCTTTACGCCCTCGCCTTCGAGCCTTTTTACGATAGTCGCGATGATGTCGTCTGCCTCAAACGAGTTCTTCTCGAGGACGGGGATGTTGAAGGCGCGGGTCATCCTCTTTATGTAAGGTATCTGGACCGAGAGGAGGTCGGGCATCGGCTTTCTCTCAGCCTTGTATCCCGTGAACATCTCGTGCCTGAAGGAGGGGCCCTTGACATCGAAGGCTATGCCGATGTACTCGGGCTTGAAGTCGTTGAGTATCTTCCGGAGCGACTGGGTGAAGCCGTATACGGCGTTCGTCGGCAATCCCGCCGAGGTGGTGAACGCCGCAGGGACCGCGTGAAAGGCCCGGTAGATGAGGTAACTGCCGTCTATTATGAATACCTTTTTCTGTTGTTCGTCCATCTTTCTTTCCTTATCCCTTAAATATTACAGTATCAGGGGGCCGTTTCAAACAAAAAACGCCTCGCCTTTGACACGTTTTCTATTTTATATATACTATGGATATGAGACCGCTCATCATCTTTTCCATTTTCATCTCCTTTCTTACATTCTCCCTCTTCAAATCCACGGCCCTTGCAGGAGAGCTAAACAGCGCGAAGACCGCGGCAGAGGTGGTGGAAGACTTCCACGACGAGGCCGAAGACATGGCAGGAGAGATCGTAAGCTCCGGTACAATCGACCGCATGAACGGCCTCAAGGAGAAGGCGCTAAAAGAGATAGACGGGATAAACCTGTCTCAAAAGCCCGGAGAGGCCCGCTACAACAACTTAAGGGACGCGGTCTCAAGCTACATGGACGGGGTCGTCTCCATACTGGAAGGGGCGGCGGGGGATAAAGACGAGCTTAAGGCCGCCACAAGAAGGCTCAAGGCCTCGAAGGCCCAGGGCCTCTCTAGGCTTGAAGAGGTCCACAAGCAGGAGGTCTCCAAAGGCGCCGAAGGCCCTCCGGTGCCCTCGGTCGACCGCCCGCGCTATGAAGACAAAGACGGCGCGGCGGACATATGGTACAGGTGAAATGAGGTCAGGACTGGATTCCCGATAAAAGCCTCGGGAATGACATGCAAAAAAATAAATAATACCGTCATTCCCGCGCGTTTCAAGCTTTTGCGGGTTCAGGCTTGCAAACTGAACCCTTTGATTCGTGACTCGATATGCGCTCGTCTGGCTTATTAGAACGCGCGCCGAGCGCAAGCGTCTAATCCACCCCGGCGCGCTCGCCTCTTCCTCCCTTAGCGCTCTCCGCCATGCGCCTGTGTGTTTGTAAAGACAGAACAAAAATCCTTTTTTGTTTTTCAAAACTCCCAGGCATGGGGTGAGTGACCTTAAGGGAGGAAGCCATATGAGCGAGCCGGGGAAGTAAAAAGGCGCGACAGCGCCCTAAGAGGCGAGCGGTCCTCGCCGGACTGGCAAAGCTCGTATCGAAGGCGATTCGTACCCCAACCTCAATAGCTTCCGAAGAACTCTGGCACCGCGCCGAGCGGGGAGGGGGAGGGCGACGGGAGCGAAGCCCCATGCCGAAAAAAAGCCCGGCAGGGCGCAAAAAGATATTTATTAAGAGCTCGAAAAGTATTTCCTACGGTTCAGGTTTGCAAACTGAACCGTTAAGCACAACAGCCGATCTATTCCACAGCCTCGAAGGCGTCCTTTATAAGCTCCGCCCTGTATGACCCGTCCTTTACGACTATGCTCACCACGTCGAACCGGAGGTCGGTGTCTCTGATCCCGCGCTCGGCTATGTAGTGGACGGCGACCTCTGTCAGCTTTCTCTGCTTCCTCTGGTCTACGCTGTATTTTGGCCCTCCGAAGGACTCAGAGCTCCGTGTCTTCACCTCGACGAACGCTATCGTTCCGCCGTCTCTGGCGACTATGTCTATCTCGCCGCGAGGGCAACGGTAGTTCCTCTCTATTATCCTGTAGCCGTTCTTTTTAAGAAGCGCCTCTGCCCTCTCCTCGCCCCGTTCCCCGGTCAAGAGCCTCAGTATCCCCTTTATCGGCGTCATTCCTGTACTACACCCCTGAAGGAGCGCCTGTGTATCGGGGATGGGCCAAAGGCCGAGAGCGCGGACAAGTGCTCTTTCGTCGGGTAGCCCTTGTGGGACGCAAAATTGTACGCGGGGTAAGAGCGGTGGTAGGCCTCCATTATCCGGTCCCTCGCGGTCTTGGCGATAATGGACGCCGCGGCGATCGATACGCTTAAGGCGTCTCCGGAGACGATCGTCTTCTGGTCTATCGCGCTCGCTATCCGGAACGAGCCGTCTATGAGGAGCATGTCGGGCTTCACGCGCAATGCGGCTACGGCCCTCTCCATCGCCAACAGGGACGCCCTGTGTATGTTGATGGCGTCTATTTCGACGGGCCAGACGAGGCCGACGCCGACCGAGACGGCGTTAAGGTGGATATCTATGACGAGGGAGGTGCGCCTTGCGGGTGAGAGCTTCTTCGAGTCGCGGATCCCGAGGTCAAGGGGGAGCGGGCGGGCCAATATTACCGCCGCGGCTGCGACAGGCCCTGCCAAGGGGCCCCTTCCGGCCTCGTCGAGGCCCGCGATGAGCCTCTTGCCTTTTGAGTGGGCCTCGTTCTCGTGGAAGTCCATAGGCTTTAAAGGGGGTAAGAAAAAGACGGGCGCGCGCGGCATCCGCGCGCGCCCGAGAGACATTTCAACACATCGGCGGGCGTAAAATCCGCCCGCCGGCTGGTCTTACTTTGCCTTGAGTCTCGCGGCCTTGCCCTTGAGGTCGCGCAGGAAGTAGAGCTTCGCCCTCCTGACCTTGCCGCTGCCAAGGACCTTTATCGACTCGATCGCCGGGGAGTTCAAGGGGAATATCCTCTCGACACCCACGCCGTAGGAGACCTTGCGGAGCGTAAAGGTCGCCCTCATGCCGCTGCCGCGCTTCTTTATGACCGTACCCTCG